>DASTSJ010000025.1:0-4496 GCA_035760765.1 Edaphobacter sp.
GCACAGAGAGCCGCCCCAGCAACTGGGGCTACGAAGAGGGCGTGCTGCTGGATGGGATGGCAGCGCAGTGGCACACGACGGCCAATGGCGATGAATATCGCTATATCAAGGCGGCAGTGGATAAGTATGTGAACGACGATGGCACGATCCGCAGCTACCATGCGGATGCTCATAGTCTCGATGAGATCGAGATGGCACGGTCGTTGTTACTGGTCTATCGGGTCACTCACCAGGCGAAGTACTACACTGCCGCTAAGTACGTTCATGACCAGCTGGCGCTACAGCCCCGGACTCCGAGCGGCGGCTATTGGCACAAGCAGATCTATCCCAACCAGATGTGGCTGGACGGCGCCTACATGGCAGAGCCCTTCCGGGCGGAGTACGCGGCCACCTTTCAACAGCCCGAAGATTTCAATGACATTGCCAAGCAGCTCCTTTTGATGGACCAGCACATGCGCGACCCGAAGACCGGGCTTCTCCGCCATGGATGGGACGAGTCGAGGCAGATGAAGTGGGCCGATACGAAGACGGGACTTTCGCCCGAGGCATGGGGCCGCGCCATGGGCTGGTATGCGATGGCGCTGGTCGATGTTCTGGATTGGCTGCCCGCTGATCATCCTCAGCGTCCCGAGCTTGTCCGTGCGCTGAATCGTGTCGCGAAGGCAGCAATCGCGTATCAGGACAAGACGACCGGTCTATGGTGGCAGGTTCTGGATCAGGGGACCCGTAAGGGGAACTTCCCGGAGGCATCCGCAAGCTGCATGTTTACCTATGCGCTCGCCAAAGGTGTACGGATGGGCTATCTTCCGCAGGCCGATCTGGCGCCTGCGAAACACGCGTGGAGTGCGATTCAGGCGACCTTCGTCAAGACAGGAGCGGACGGCCTGACGTCGCTCGAAGGTACGGTAAAGGTGGGCGGTTTGGGCGGATCGCCCTATCGCTCGGGAACGTTCGATTACTACATCGGAGAGAAGACCAGTACGAACGACGCGAAGGGGATCGGCGCCTTTCTGCTTGCAGGTTCTGAGATGGCGCAGACATCGACGGAGGCGCTCGGACAGGGCAAGACGGTCATGGTGGACGCATGGTTCAATTCGCAGACACGAAAGAATGCGGCCGGCCAGACTGAGTTGTTCCATTACAAGTGGGACGATGACACCAACTCGGGCTTTGCTTTCTTCGGCAGGGCTTTTCAGCGCTATGGCGCGAAGCTGGCGACCCTCAAGACGGCTCCTACCGTGGCGGATTTGAAGAAGGCGCAGGTCTATATTCTTGTCTCGCCGGATATCCCTGCACGCAATCCCAACCCGCACTACATGGACAAGGCTAGTGGGGATGCGATTGAGGCCTGGGTGAAGGCCGGAGGCGTTCTTCTGTTGATGCAAAACGACAAGACCAACTCAGAGTTCGATCACTTCAATACGCTGAGTGAGCGCTTCGGGATTCATTTCAACGCCGTCCTCCGCAATACGGTACAGAACAACAACTGGCCGCAGGGAACGGTCATGATCCCAGCGAACACAGGTGTCTTTCAGTATCCGCACAAGGCCTATCTGAAGGAGATCTCCACTATCACGCCATCTGCTCCGGCCAAACCCATCCTGACGGACAGAGGCGACGTTCTTATGGCCGTGTCAAAGGTGGGCAAAGGGATTGTCTTTGCCATGGTCGATCCGTGGATTTACAACGAGTACGTTGACCGGCGAAATACGCTGCCGCTGGATTTTGACGGCTTTGATGCCGCCATTGACCTTGCGGGCTGGGCGATACGCCAGGCGAAGTAGTGCTATGCGATGTGATCTGCAAGACACGCTTGCAGGCGCTGCATGTAGGAGCTGAGTTCAAGCGTCGCAGAGGGGACGAGCGTCTTCAAATGATGTTCGATCTCCGCTGCGATCTCGCCCGCCTCCTTGTATCCGAACATTCCGAGGTTGCCAGCGAGCTTATGGGCCACGCTCTGGGCCTCATTTCGCTTCTCCTCATCGAGGGTACCGGCGACAGCCATATCAACCGCCTCCTGCAGCAGCTCAAGGCGCTCACGGGTCGAGGGAAGATGTCGGCGCCAAAGGTCTTCTAAAAGCGCAAAGATTTCTGGATCGGGCTGGGAGATAGGTGTCATTGGAAGTGCGTCATTTTCAGACCGTACTGCTGAATCAATGCTTTCGTTGAGCTTTACAGCAGCAGCCTCGCCGGTCCTCTTATAAGCGTAAGAGTCCGTCCCTTACTTTGGTGCAGAAGAGGCGGTCCGCGTTGCCGTGTGGGAGGAGAGATTCCAGTGGAGAGCCTCGGCGATCTGCTCGGCCAGCGTTAAAGGGTCGAACGGCTTGAAGAGTACGGCAGCAACCCCAAGATCGGCAAAACGTCTCTTATCGATACCCTGAACCTTGGCCGTGAGCAGAAGCACGGGGATATGAGAGATTTCAGGCGTCTGTTGCATCTGGCGAAAGGTCGTAGGACCATCCACACCGGGCATCATCACGTCCATCAGAATGGCATCAGGATGGTGGGCCTTGGCCATCTCTATGCCTTGCGCACCGGAGCTGGCGGTGCAGACCTGCCAGCCGGCAGTGGCTTCAAGGGAGAGGGAAGCTACCTCGCGGATATCGTCCTCGTCGTCAATAATCAGGATTCGCCGCATGAACCCTCATTTTCGCACGCCGGAATCGGAGCCGCCACCCTCCACAACAACTCTTCGCATTACTTTCATGCAGCTGGATCAGCAGTGACAAGCTGGCCCGGTCGGGACCGCAGGCGGCGAACCATGGAGCGAACCAGATTCTCGACCTCTTCGGGCTGAACCTTGGCCTTGGTAAGGAACTCGGTTGGGCCCAGGCGAAGCTTCGACATTTCATAGTCTGAGAGGTCCTGCCCGGAGTACACCACGATAGGCATGCTCCGGAGCGGAGGCTGCTGGCGGAGCCACTCTACAAACGAGAAGCCGTCTCCGTCGGGAAGAGCAATGTCCAGAATGACCAGATCGGGTCGACGTCCTACGCAGTGGCGGATCGCCTGCTGTCGAGTGGAAGTGTGATCGATGTGGACGTTATCACCTGAGAAGTTGGCCATCAGCACACTTGCCAGATCTTCGTCATCTTCCACGAGAAGTACATTCGCCGGTCCATCGCCGTGGTGGAGTACCCGGCCCAGCTCAGCAAAGAGAAGATTCTCGTTGAAGGGTTTCTGAACCCAGCCCTGTGCGTCTCCGGAGATATGACTCTGCAGGGTTGAGGAGAGAACGCTCAGAATAACAACCGGGATATCCGCCGTGACAGGATTGTTACGCAGCCGCTGGAGTGTCTCCCACCCGCTCAGTCCTGGCATGTAGAGATCCAACAGAATGGCCTCAATTGTCTGCTCGGCGGCGATCTTCAGGGTCTCTTCCCCGCTCGTCGCCTCAACGACTTTGTAGCCCTGCCGTGTAAGCTGACCTGCGACCACGGTACGAATGTTTGCATCGTCATCGCAGATGAGGATGGCCCCTTCGATGGGGGGAAGCGGCATGGGCGGAGGAGCGATGTCAGTTGCCCGCGCCGTCCGTGGCAGCATGACAAACATCGTCGTCCCTTTAATAAGATTCCGTTGCGCCCAGATCGCCCCGCTGTGCTGCTGAATGATGCTGCGGCAGATGGAAAGGCCGAGCCCCGTGCCGCCGCGTTGCCTTGCATCCGCATGCTCAATCTGCTGAAAGCGATCGAATACGGCATCGAGCTTGTCTGCAGGGATGCCGCGGCCTTCATCAACTACCTTGAGCAGAAGGGAATCGGAGGTGGCATCGGTGTGGATGCGGACGGTGGAGGCCGCCGGGGAGAACTTGATCGCATTCGAAAGGAGGTTGGTCAGGACCTGAAGGATTCGGTCCGAGTCGCCGTCGAAGAAGAGAGAGTCCTGGTTCTGCCCTCCACTGGCGGCAACAAGCTCAAGATGAACGGCATGATCTTCTGCCATCGGGGTCATGGTCTCGATGGCCTGCTCGCAGAGTTCACGAAGCGAGCAGCGTCGAATCTGCAGCGGAGCCCTTCCCGATTCCATGCGCTCCAGATCCAGAATGTCATTGATGAGCCGGATGAGGCGGTCGGTATTGGTGGTGGCGATCCGCAGAAGATTCATCGCACGCGGGTCGAGTTCGCCGATGGTTCCGGAGGCCAGAAGGCCGAGAGCGCCGCGGATGCTGGTGAGGGGCGTGCGTAACTCGTGGGATACCGTGGAGATGAACTCATCCTTGAGGGTATCGAGCTGCGAACGCACTGAGAGCTGCATCTTGTCGCGGTACTGCTGCTCACGTGCAAGGGTAAGCTGCTGTCCCAGATCCTGGGCGGTTTTACGGGCCCGTAAGAAGGCCGCCGAGAGCACACCGCATGCCGTCGACAGCGTGACGAATCCTACAACCGGGAGCAATTGCATGCGTAACGACCCTTAGTAACCATAGCGGTGAAAGATGAGGACATTCCCTGCTCCCCACCCAAGGCAAATTAAAACCAAGCAAAATGAAGTCGTAC
>DASTSJ010000026.1:0-4974 GCA_035760765.1 Edaphobacter sp.
CCCCAGTACATCCAGTACTTCCCGTTGATCTTCGCCGCAATCAAACGGTCTCCGACGCGCCTGGTCACAATTGCCGCGGACTTGTACTTGAGCGCTCCATACTTCCCCTCGTCCCCAAAGGCCTTGCCGTGCTTCGTCCAGGTGCGAAGGTCTTTCGATGTCGCGATGCCCACCGAGTAGACGCCGCGCGTGCGGGCCCACTGCGTGTAGGTCAGCACATAGGTCCCGTCGTCGCTCTCTACAATTCGCGGGTCTTCTACTCCTCCCGGAACCTCATTCTCCTGCTGGCTGTCGCGAGCGGGATAAAACACGGGTTCAGGCAGGCGGGTAAAGTGAATGCCATCGTTACTCTCCGCCAGACCGAGACGCGACGTGTGTTCGCCGATGACCATCGTGCCGGTATCGTCCTCGGCACGATAGAGAACGTAGATCTTGCCGTTCCTTACGATCGCGGCCGGATTGAAGGTGTGCAGCGCCTCCCAGTGCACCTGTTTGCCCGTCACCGGATCACGAAAGATGGACTGCGGCTGCGGTCGTATCACCGGCGTATTAACGGGCCGCATAAATGGGCCGATCAGCCAATCCTGAGCGACTGCATGTGCTGCCGTCTGCGCCACACCCGCTGCGGAGATGGCAGCACACATCACGGTCAAGGCTATACGGACAGAATGCTTCATCGTCTCTCTCCAACTTTCACTGCACAAGGACTTATTGTTCACCCGCGGAGTTCGATTTTACAGATGCGCGAGTGTACTTCCGGACATTAAGTTGTGCTCTTCCGTTCCTTGGAAAGATCGAGTCCCTCTTTGCCAACGCCGATGCTCTACTGTCGCGTCTTATTCGTTGTGGAGGAGACACTATGGCCCGCAGTGATCAGGATCAAATGAACCCCGAGCACGGAACTGCGCCCGAAGAGCGTGCGCCTTCGATCAGGGAAGATCGAAAGGCCAAACGTGGAGACCTCGAGGAGATGAAGCAGCGGGGCACCCTCACTCCCGAGAGCAGGAAGCAAGGCGTAACGTCTCATCTTCCTGAGAGCGAGACTGAATACATGTATCGCTCAGAAGATGCTGGAAGCGGGAAGAGATTCGAAAAAGATGAGCAGGGCTGAAAACAACTGAATTTAGCTTGAGCTCTTCCGCACAGACTTTTTTTGAATGGTAAAAGCGAGCCCCATGCTGCAAAACCGGTCATGGGGCTGCCTGAGCGAGCGTTATGCAGCCTGGGTCTGCTGCGGCGTTTTAGGCGGGGAACCAGCCTCCGCCTGGATCGGAATCGAGCGCTTGTTGCTCGCCTGTTCCGACATAGGCACCGTCACCTCCAGAACGCCGTTACGGAACTTTGCCTGTGCCTGATCCGCTTTGGAGCCTTCGGGCAGAGGGATACTCCTGTAGAAGTAGCCGTACTGCCGTTCGGTACGATGCATGCCTTCCGCCTTCTGCTCGGATTCTGACTTGCGCTCCCCCTGGATGACAACCGAATCGTTCTCGATCTCCACTTTGACGTCGTTCGGTTCCAGCCCAGGAAGCTCGGCCTGGATGTTGAACTTTCCATCCCGTTGAGATACCTCAATCGCAGGCGACCAGCCACTCTGCGCTCCGGCTGCACCCTCCCACATCTGCTCATGGAACATGCGGTCCATCTCTTCCGACATACGCCGAAAGATCGAAAAGGGATTGGCGCTTAGAAGGTCGAACGGGTTCATGGCGAATGGAGAATACTCCGCACGGCGGGGTCGCAGGCCCATGCCCAACGAACTGCGTGACAGTTCTCTGCTTTGCTGCTCACCCGGTTTTACTGCGACGGACTTTTGCTCGGTTTGCATTGCCATTATGTCTACTCCTTTCGTTGCGGTCAGCGCTTGCATCCTGGTGCGTTGCAACTCCCACGTCAAGGCCCGAACATGGTCCGGTAGCGTGAGTTCTAAACGCTTCAGGGATTGCAGGCGAATGCGCGGTGCATCCTCTTCTGACGCTACCGCCCGCACCCCGGCACCCGCTGTGACTTCGCTCACTGCTTCATCTGCCGTGCCCCTCTTTCAAAGAGATCATCTCTCGGGATGCAGGTGCATCTTTAGAAATTGCACATAGATATCCCAATCTGTGGGAACCATCCCGTGACCGCCGTCATGCATGTAGTAGCTCAGATCGTGCAGGATGGGCTGCTTCGCCTCAGGCCAGGTTTCTGTATCCAGCGGGTCCTTTCCGAGCAGCCTGTAGACGGGAGCAGCGGCGACGGCTGCGAGAAACTCGCCCTTGGGATCGGACCAGTAGTCCGTGTTGCCTGTCTGGAGCAGCAGGGGCCGTGGAGCGATCAGAGCGACGAGCATGTTGGCGTCCATGGGAGCCTTGTCGGGAAAGCCTGCCCAGTGCCCGTAGTTCTCCGCAAACTGATATGGGTAACGCGTGGGAGCTGTAAGGTGGGCGATCGTCTCGCCGTAGTTGCGATGGCTCAGCGCTGCTCCACCCTCACCCGAGCAACTTGCGATTACTGCAGCGAAACGCTGATCGTGCGCCCCGGCCCACATGACCGTCTTACCCAGGCGCGAGACGCCGTGAATGGCCACACGCTTGGCATCCACGCTCTTGTCCGTTTCGAAGTAATCCTGCACGCGACTCATTCCCCAGGCCCATGCCGCGATCGAACCCCAGTCCTCGGGTCCACGCTTCGTCTCACCCGGCTTCAGGTAGTACTTGCGGAGTCCCTTGTCGAAGCCTTCGGCGAAGTCTGGCTCGACATCGCCATAATAGAACGTCGAAATGCCGATCCCTGCATCAAGGACAGCTTCAGCATTCAGCTTTCCGAAGGCTCTAGCCTTATTCGCTGAAATCCTGACTTGGGTCTTCGCGTCCCATACCTCGCCGATCTGCAGATCCGGGTCATCCACTGAGTTCGATGGAGCGTTGAAGCTGATGCACAGCAGCATCGGCACCGGCTTCCTGGCCGCTGCTGGCAGATATTCCACCAGGTGAATCACGGGCGAGGCCGACTCAGAGGAAAGATGGATATCGATGCGCCGGCGGATCGCCTTCCCTTTCAGCGCCGGGGTGCCCTTCTCCAGCACCTCAAAGCGCTCGGCCCTCGGACGGCCGGGTGCGATGCCATACTGCTGCTTCTCAAAGATCGCAACGATCTCCGGCCGGCGCTTCTTCCACCAGGTGGTGGCGTCCGTAACCTTCTTTCCGTTGTCCAGCTTCAGGGCATCCGGCAATGTGTAGGTGCCCACCTTCGCCTCGTCATAGTTCACCGGAATCCCGGCTACAACGTTCTGCGGATTCTGAGCGCAGAGACGAGCGCCTCCGGCAACCCACAAGGGCGTCACCACCATGGTCAGAAAGACGGCCTGCCTGAACCTCATCAACAAACTCCTGTTACCGCAACAGATCGGTGCGGATGCGATGGTCTTAACTGCAAAAGCTCGCTCCTAACAGTAGGTGGGTCGCGATGAAAACGTCAAAAAGTGACCGACTCGTTCGTAGGCTTGCGACAGAACAATGCATCAACGCTGAGTCTTCCATCGAAGTAGAAATGCTTGATCTTCAGCAGCTGTTAAAAACGAATGGCCCGGTTGTCCGGGCCATTTCCAATGGAGGTTCCTTGACCTTATTTACTTACGGTGGTCAGGTAGATTCCTGCCCATCCAGCTTCCTCTGTTCCCATACTTGCGTTGATCACCAGCGAATTCCCGCGAAATCCATCGCGCTCCAAGCCCATCTCGGTCACGGGAAGGACCACGGGCGGCGCTCCCGGCGTCTCCGTATCGACATACACGGCCTGAGGATCGATGAGAGTACCCGGCATTCCTGTATAGATCGCCGTAACAAACGTGCGCGGCTTGTTCTGATTCTGGTTATTGTAGATGTAAATTCCGTCCACCGGATCCACGTAGGCTTCGCCGCTGATCTGCCCTTTTCTTGCTTTGAATGCAGCGCTGAACTTGGGATCGTCCAGGTTTGAATTCACCAGCCCTGAGACTGCGACAAACTCCGCCGAGCGCCAGCGCGCCGGTTCGCCGGTTTCATCCGACTCGCCGGTCCCCGGGACCAGACCCGAGAAGTTCCAGTACACGAAGTCGTCAAAGTCATCGGGAGTTTTGGCTACCGTAATGAGCTTTTGCTTTTCCGTGTCGTACACGAAGATACCCTGATGGACAGGAACCGTCGTGGTGAATCCGTTCGGATAAGTGGTCCGGCAAAAGTCCAGGCGCTGCGCATTTCCGTCATTGGGGCACTGCAACGTGAGCGTCTTGGTATCCGTTCCCCACGCACCCCAGAACGCCACAAAGCGCCCGTCAAAGGAGAGGCCTTCGCCGATCTTGTTGAACGAGCATGATTCTTCCGGCACCTGGCTCCCGATCGTTACCAGCGGAATCAGCGTTGGTCTTGCCTGCGTGAGGTGCACCAGGTAGACCCCGCCGAGCGTCGGCGCGTCTTCGTTGTCGAAGCCGGAGAAGACCGCACTCCGCTGCACTGCACTTGGGGGTGCCGTCGAGCCAAAATGCGTCGAGGTCCCGGGTATAAGCGTATCGCTATCCGCAATCAGCATCGCCGGCATGGCGCCGCCCGCAGGCTGAAGCAGACCTCCGGTGGGATTGGGAATCGCTTTGTTGCTGAGGGTACGAAAGTAGACTCCCGTCTTCGATCCATCTACCGTGGTGAAGTTTCCCTTAAAGACGATGGTGTTGCCATCGGTCACGGACGGAGCACCGGGAAACACATCGAACTTCGTACACTGCCGAGGCTGCACGTTTGGTGGAGTGCATCGAAATGGGACCGCGAAGAACGGAAAGCCGGGGACCGCGCCAAGGTTGTTCGCCCCGCTCACCAGAGGTCCAAAAGGATTGGTGTAGATGCCGGTCGTTCCCGCGCGTGTGTCCGCACCGGTTGCATCCGTATACCGCCACGCCGGCTGATGATTTCCGCGCGATGCGATGGTGTTGCTATACATGTCGATCCGCGGAAAGGATGGCGGCTC
>DASTSJ010000027.1:0-3294 GCA_035760765.1 Edaphobacter sp.
TGTAGACGCGCAGCTCCACGCGATCCGAGGGCTTCGACGTGGTGCCGATCTCAATGCGAACCGGGTTCTTCACATAGTCGCGCACGACCTCCTGGATGTTTGCATCCAGAGTGGCGGAGTAGCACATCGTCTGCCTTCCCTTGGGAATGGCCGAGACAATGCGGCGAATCGGAGGTAGGAACCCCATATCGAGCATGCGATCGACTTCATCGAGGACGAACATCTCAACATGCGACAGATCGATCTGGCACCGACGAAGATAGTCCTCGAGGCGGCCGGGGGTTGCAACCACCAGCCTTGGACCACGATTGAGATTCTCAAGCTGCGTGTTCTCAGAGAGTCCTCCGCAGACGAGCACGGCATCGTGTTTCATGCCGGGCATCAGCTTGTAATAGCTCTCGAGCACCTGCATCGCAAGCTCGCGAGTTGGCAGCAGAATCAGGGCACGAATCGGGCTGCGTTTGCCCCGCGTGCTCGGGGTCGATGTCGCATCCAGTCTTTCGAGCATCGGAACCAGGAAGCTCAACGTCTTACCGGTTCCTGTCGATGCCGTCGCCAGAATGTCCCGGCCTTCGAGGGCTGGAGGGATAGCTCCGGCTTGAACCGGGGTAGGAGTTACGAAGCCGGCATCGGAAAGCCGCTTTTTCAGCGAATCCGAGATATTGAAGTCAGTAAAAACGGGTGAGTTGCTGGAGCTGTTGGCTGTAGTCGGTTCCAGCTGCTGAGATACTTCTAAAGTTGTCGTCAAAAATAATCCTTAGGTTAAGACCGCAAGCGATGCGGTGTGCCTGAAGAATGCAGAACGATGCGAAGACGCATCATGGATTCCGGGGTTATCAGCTTGCCCTGCGTCGGGCGTACGCTGCTGCACGGCGAGAAAGGTCAACAGTGACCTTCCGTCCAAGCCAGAGCAACCAGCGCGTTCTATCCTGAAAAGTTACAGGCAGGGCGCGGGGGAGTAAGCTTCACGGTCTCTGGCCAGCCCGAATCCATCCGGGGCGTCCCGTGAAACATGGGGAGAAGAACACTTCTTCGCCTCTCTCAGAGGATATCACACTATGGAATGAAGATGGCCTGGTCCGAGACCAGGCCATCTTCCGTTCCGTGCGCCGTCTCCATATCAGATTTGGCAGCTCACCATCCCGCGCTTCTCAAGGTATCGCTGGTGATACTCCTCCGCCTTCCAGAACACCTTGGTCGGAAGCACCTGGGTGGCGATGCGGTTCCGATAGGTTCCTGACGCGTTCAACTCTGCGATCTTCTCCCTGGCTTCAGTCGCCTGAGCATCACCGTGCGTGAAGATCACGCTCCTGTACTGCGTTCCAACGTCCGGTCCCTGCCGGTTCACCTGGGTCGGATCGTGCATCGCAAAGAATGCATCCAGAAGCCTCTCGTACGAAATTCGCGAATTGTCGAACGTGACCTGAACAACCTCCGCATGGCCAGTGCGGTCCGTGCACACATCCTGGTAGCTTGGCTGCTCGAGGTCTCCGCCTTCGTAGCCCGCCGCTGTATCGAGTACTCCAATAATTTCATTGAACTTTGCTTCTACACCCCAGAAGCATCCTGCTCCAAAAGTAGCTTTCTCAATTGCCACTGTTACTCCTTTGCTGCATGCTGCGTCTTGCTATTTTCCGGATTGAACTACGTGCCCCCTGCGGTTGAACGACACCTATTGGATGCTCTTCCGCATAACTTTGTCATCACCCGGAAGATGAATGGCGGGAGTAATTCTTGTCGCTTATAGCAAGCACTGTCAATGCCATAGGACTATCTTTTGATTGTCATAAGACAGACCTGATCTGAAACGAAACTCGCCCGCTCACATCAACGAGAATCTCGCCAGTCTGGCTGTTTCAGAATCAAAAATCAGTGAAAATCATCACCGTCTATTGCGGTCCCGAAGAGCCGGTTGCCGCTTCTTTTTAGGAGGGACAGGCTTCTTCAGTTGGGCGAACTCCGGGACCCTCTGCTTGGGGGTGACCTTCAGACCTCGAGCGGCTCGCTCCAGGGCCATCACCTCTCCCGGCGTCAGCTCACGGTACTCTCCAGGCGGCACGTCAAGCCGCAAAGCACCATATCCAATGCGACGAATCTTCTCCACATGATGGCCAATCTCTTCGAACATCTTGCGGATCTGCCGGTTGCGGCCCTCCGTAAGCGTCAGCTCGAACCAGGGATTCTCGCCGCCGCGAACCTGCTCGATCTTTGCCGGCGATGTCAGGATGCGGTCGCGGCGGCCACTACGAACCTCATTCAGGCGGCCACGATCGATCATGACCCCCCGCCGGAGCTGGTCGATCCCCTCTTCCGTTGGCACCCCGGCTACCTTTACCAGGTAGGTCTTTTCGACGCCCGCGGCAGCCTTTGACAGCTTGTTAGCCAGGTCCCCGTCGTTGGTCATCAAAAGCAGCCCCTCAGACAGGTAATCAAGCCTGCCTACGGGGTAAAGACGGGTCGAGTCGCCATGCGGGCCACGCTTTCTGGCCATCAGTTCGACGACCGTAGGCCGCTTCTCCGGATCAGACAAGGTGGTGACGTATCCCCGCGGCTTATTCAGCATGTAGTAGCGCTGCTGCTCTTTTCCATGCAGCAGCTTGCCGTCCACCCGGATGTGGTCCTTTTCGGCGTCGGCGCGGGTTCCAAGCTCCGTAACCACCTTGCCGTTGACCTGGACTCGCCCCTCGAGGATGAGCTGCTCAGCCTTGCGGCGACTGGTCACTCCGGCTGCCGCAAGTATCTTCTGGAGGCGCTCGCCCCTCTGTTCGGTCGGTTCAGTCATCCTTCCATTATCTCCTGAACGACCTTGCCACGCTCTGCGGAGAGAGCCGAGCGGAGCTAGTGGCTGGACTCTTCCACCAGATCGCGGCCTTCTTACTGAACGGATGCCTCGGCTGCAGCCGGCTCGGAGATATCGGCTTCATCATCCGGAAGCTGATCGTCCAAGGGATCATCGACAGGATCGGGGCTGCCATCGGCCTGAGGAAGGTGTGTGTGGCGTTCCGGCTCAAACTCCTCGGGAGTCTCCGGGGCATGGTGCTCCGCCGTCGGCTCCATCGGAATCTCCTCCTGCTCGGCCAGCTCACCCGCCATCTTCTCGAACTCCTCGATGGAGGGCAGCTCATTGATGTCTTTCAATCCAAAGCGTAGGAGAAAATCCTTGGTCGTCTTGTAAAGAATGGGACGCCCTATGACCTGCTTGCGCCCCGCCGTCGTCACCAGCTTGCGGGTCATCAGCGAGCCCAGTACGCCGCCCGAATCGACCCCGCGAATCTCCGACACCTCCGGCGCAGT
>DASTSJ010000028.1:0-5305 GCA_035760765.1 Edaphobacter sp.
GGGCTCGCGGCCTCCTCCAAAAGATACTTACACATCCTCACCCGCA
This sequence comes from Edaphobacter sp., assembly GCA_035760765.1. Lineage (GTDB taxonomy): Bacteria > Acidobacteriota > Terriglobia > Terriglobales > Acidobacteriaceae > Edaphobacter. The sequence goes on from DASTSJ010000028.1 coordinate 47, forward strand.
GTTGACGTGTGCTGCTCGGAGGAATCCCTCAGCAGTCCTCGCGCCTCGCTCTCGTCTCTGCGGTGTACCAGCAGGCGTGCTCGGAATGCCGCACCCAGCAGTTGATTGGCATTCTCGCCCTGTAGAAAGCACTCGAATCCCGCTGTCTCCAGAAGCCCCTTCGCCATCTGAGCCTCCATTGGATCTTCAAACCGAGCTACGGTGACAAACTGCTCGGGGTCGATTCCTTGTGGGAAAGTAAGCTCGTCCATGGGTGTCCTCACTTGATCTCGTACGATTGCAGCCGGGCCGTGATCGTCCCCCAAAAGAGACTTGCGCGCACCTGCACCGGAATATGCCGCGCATCGTCCGTGTACCAGATCCAGATCTTGCCGCGATTCTTCACCACGCCCTCGTCGGCGGTCGGTTGCACCCGGATCGTCTGGAAGGTTCCGGCAGGAGTCTTGATCTCTTCCTTAGCTTCGACCTTCATCGTCACCGTTACTGTGCGCATCGCGTCCGCTAGAGGGAAGCGGAAGTCCTGACCGACGGTCAGAGGATGCGAACCAACGTAAAAGATCGCCGACAGGGAATCGGTAACGCAGGCGGGAATCGATGCAGTGAGCTGTTTGCTCGTACCCTTTACCAGGTTGCGCTCAACCAGCGTCTGTTTGCCCTCTGCATAGTTGAAGTTCAGATCGCTTGCGATCTTCCTGCGGCCTTCCAGCGTCTGCTTTGCGAAACCCGACGAACATCCTGTCTTGATGTCAAAGGCTGACTGGAATCGGTCGGTCACAGGGAAGAGCATGGTGACTCCGCCGACGGTATCTGCCGTGGCGGTAATCTTCTGCGTCGTGCCCTGCTGTTCAATCTGGAAGGTAGCCACCGCGGCGGTAAAGACGCGCCAGTCGACCGTGTAGCTCAGCGTCTCCCGGGTGGGAAAGACGTATGCCGGTGGAGGAGGCTGAAGCGTAGGAATGGTGACCGGAGGTGGCGGAGGAAAGAGGCGCCGGGTCAGGGACTGAGCCGTACCTGCCTTGGCGGACAGGCAGCACAGAAGGATCGGGAGAAGGAGGACCGTGAAACGTTTCGACAGAGCTAACTCACTCGATTTGGGATTGAAGGCCTAACAATAAACCGTCGGTGGAACTCTTCACTGGCATCCTTAACGAAATCTCAGTCCGGGGATTGCTCTCTGGCCACCTCCCGAAGTAGCACTCTGCCTATTTACGATAGAGCAACAGCGTGACCAGCGCCGCGTAAAGCGCTGCAGCACCGATAAGAGCATTGTACTCGCGGTGGTGCAGGTAGCGTTCCCTTGAGAATCGTCCCGCTGGCAAACCGCTGTCCGCCGCAGTAAGCCGTGGCAACAGTCTGGGAACCTGGCTCGCATAGGCGTCGAATCCGAGGAATGTGGCTCGAAGGTACGTCTCCTCGGACCGAATCGTAGGCAGATAGATGCCTAAAAAACCGGCCGCCAGGGCAACGAAGAGTATCCAGCTCCCCGACGCCAGTGCGAATCCGTACGCGATCAGCATGGATCCGAGGTACAACGGATTGCGCGTGTACGCGTATGGCCCGGTGCGGGTCAGCTCCGCATTCTTTTTCACGTATCCGGCAGCATAGGCCCGCAGCCACAGGCCAGGAAGCACCAGAAGCAGGCTCAGGAGCATAAGCTTCCACGTTGGCCGTGCCAGCCATAGAAAAAGTCCAGCAAATAGAAATCCCAGCGGCACGCGGATACGCCGCGCAATGCGCTGCCAACTGCTTCGTTCACTCACTTGTCTACCTTACCTGTCTGTCTAACCCGGTGTGCCCTGAAGGATCTCCTCTGCGGCACGGACCACCTCATCTACTGTAATCTCCAGCAGGCCTGCTTCCGGTTCTGCCAGACGGCGATGGTCACGCCGATCCGCCCCATGACGAAGCACCCGCGCCGCCGTACCATACGGTCCGTTTCGAGCAGGATCGGTCGGCCCAAATAATGCCACTACCGGACGGCGCATGGCAGCAGCAAGATGCAGAGGGCCTGTATCCCCGGCAATGACCACCGAGGATCTGCGTGTCAGCTCAATCAGTTGAGGGATATCCCCGGCGATGCTTGTGGCGCATCCCTGGCTGAACTCCACAACCTTCTCTGCCACATGGTCAGACGGGCCTGCAGCGTTGATCACGCTTGGAATCCCTCTGCGGGAAAGCTCTCTCGCGACCGCGCCAAAGCGTTCCGCCGGCCATTGCTTGGCCCCCCAGCCCGCAGTGGGGCAGATCAATGCATAGCGGTCGTTGCTGATCGCGAAACCTGAAAGTGCGGCATCGCAGATCCGTTCCGCGGTGCTATCTACCGGAAGATCGAACTCGGCTGGAGGCAGACGCAGTCCCAGCCCCTCGCTCAGCAGCTCGCATCCCTGCTCCACGACGTGCTTTTCATGGACGCGAATCTTTCGTTGATAGAGCCACCCTGCAGGCGCCTCGCGAGGCTCGGCAGGCCCGCAGAACTCTCCCGCGCCCGCCATCCGCCCTATCACTGCCGAGCGAATGGAGCCTTGCATATCGACGCAAACATCAAACGGGTTCTCGCGAAGCCGCCGCCTGAGGCCGGTAATATCTCCCAATGTCTCCACAGAAAACGGCTTCTGTTTCCACCGTCTGGTCTCGGCGAGAAAGATCTGATCGACAACCGGCTTCGCGGTCGACCGGCAGATGGCTCGCAGAAGCGGGCTCCACCGAGGCTCAATGACCCACCCTATGGTCGATTCCGGGCGTGCGTGTCTCAGCGCGGCAGCAGCGGGCAGTGCATGGATCACATCTCCCATTGCACCGATCCGAACAATCAGGACGCGGCTCTTCTCTCCCAACGAGGTGGTGCTTTTATCTCTGCTCGCCAAGCGCTCATTCTCTCACGGTCGTTCCTGCGCTCTTCTCCGATCCAGCTCCGAGACCATCTGCACCAGTTGCGAGAGCGCTCCTTTTTCATCGACCAGCTCTACATTCAATCGGGCGACAATCAGCGAACCCACCGCCTCCAGTCGCTCGCGCATCGCAGGAGTCAGCTTCACGGCGTCTTTTTCAGTGGTCACGAACCCATTTGCGCCGCGAATCCTTGCCCTGTCGAGGATTCTCACGATGTCACTTTCCCTGTAAGGGTGATGGTCCGGAAACGTGATCGTCTCCAGCGGCTCGTAGCGTGATGTCATCAGCATCCGTGTGAAGTTGGCTGGGCGGGCGATGCCGCAGAAGGCCAGCGGCAGCGTTGGAAGCCGTTCATCCTCATCCAGGCTAAGACTGCGGCGGATCGTCCATACAGAGAACCGGCCACCCTCACTGCGTAGTCGCTTCAGAACGTCTTCCAGTTCTGCGGACTCTTCTTCACGAACGACAACGACGTCAGCTTCAGCAATGGCGGCAATCGGTTCGCGCAGGTTTCCTGCGGGCAGCAGGTGATCTTGCACATCCTCTACAGTCAGCAGCACGATATCGACGTTACGGGCCAGACGCAGATGCTGAAATCCATCGTCCAGCAGATGGACCTTAACTTTGTCCTCGCGCCAGTCCTGCTCTGACAAAAGCCCCGCCTTGTAGCGGTCAGCTCCTGCAAAGACTGGAGCGCCTGAACGCTGCGCCAGCAGAACCGGCTCGTCTCCGTGCCATGCCGGGTCGTCGGTCACGTCGACACGCTCAATCAGGTGGGATGCCCTTCCGTATCCGCGCGTCAGGATACTGACGGCGTACCCCCGACGGCGCAGAACGCCGGCCAGCATGACGACCATCGGGGTTTTGCCGGCGCCTCCTGCTGAAACGCTGCCGACGCTGATGACGGGAGACGGCAATCGTCTCTGTCTCAGCCATCCGAGCGTATACATTCTGCGCTTCGCGGAGACGATAGCTCCGTAAATAGGCGATAGAGGAAGCAAATTCTTGCGCATGCGATTCATGACGTCTTCCTCTTCAGCAATCCCAACAGGCATTCTACGGTCCGCGCCGTAGCTCCTGCCTGCGCAAAAAAGACCTGTCGGCCGCGTTCTCCGACCTGCCCTGCCTCACTCTCATTCCGCAACAACTCACTCAGCGCATCTCCCAGCTCAACGGGTTCGACGATACGGATGGCGTTGGCGGAGCGCATGGCGTCCACAATCTCCCGAAAGTTCTCTGAAGATCTCCCCATCACCACGGGGATTCCGAACCGAGCGGGCTCAAGAGGGTTATGGCCTCCCATCGGAACAAGGCTTCCGCCCACAAAGGCCACCCTACCAAGAGAGTAAACAGAGGCCAGATCTCCGATGGAGTCCAGCAGAATAATCCCTTCGTGTCTGTGGTCGGCCCGGTACTGACCCAACTCACTAACGCGCACGAGATCAAAACCCGTGGTCTCTACATATTCCGCAACGGTGTTAAATCGCTCTGGTCGACGCGGAGCAAGGATCAGCACGGCATCGGGGTGCTCTTCGAGCACCTTCGGCCATTCGTCGAGCAGCATCTTCTCCTCGCCCTCCAGCGTGCTGCCTGCCACAATAATCTTTGCGGTACTTGGCAGAATCTCGCGCAGTCGGGCGGTCATGGGGGTTGTCTCAGGTGCCCTGACGTCGTATTTCAAATTCCCGGTCACGGTGACGCGGTCCGCAGGAGCCCCGATCTGCAAAAAACGGGATCCATTCTCCTCACTTTGGGCAAGAACGAGCGACATCCGCTTCAAGACAGGTTGCCAGAGGCGCTTCAGGCGAAGATAGCGTGGAAGAGAGCGATCCGAGATCCTTGCATTGATCACCGCAATCGGAATTCCTCGTGACGCGCAGACGTCGATCAGGTTCGGCCACAGTTCGCTCTCCATCAAAACAACCATCTCAGGGTGCAGCACCTGGAGATAGCGCCGGACCAGAATGGAGAAGTCCAACGGCATGTAAAACACCGGGGAATGGCTGGCAAACCGCTCACGCGCCAACCGCTGACCCGTCTCAGTCGTAGTGGAGATAGCGATGACCCAATCCGGCATCCGGCGGCGAATCTCCCGGATTAGCTCCGTCGCTGCCATGACCTCACCGACCGAGACGGCATGCAGCCATAGAACCTTTCGTCCAGCAACGGCCCCGGCCACGTCTGACGGAACTTTTCCAAGCCGCCCCGCCAGTCCAGCGCGATACCGCCCTGTGGTCGTCATGCGCACGAGCCACCACGGAGCACCGACTACCAGCGCCGCCGCCAGTAGCGCGCTATAAACCGCGAGAATCAAACGAATCGTCCCCTTGCTTTACCAGGTCTACCAGCGAAGATGATAATCAACTTACC
>DASTSJ010000029.1:0-4512 GCA_035760765.1 Edaphobacter sp.
CGCAGGTCCCGACCGAGGAGAAAAGCGCGCTCTACCTCATCCGGCTCGTCGCCTTCCTGCTCATCCTGTTCGCAATCTACCGGAAGAACCGCCCCGAACGCCCCGTTTAGCGGTCGCCGGGCACCGAGTTTCGGCGACGGCTAGATGGCGGAGCTGTCAGTCTAACTGCAACTTGTCTCTAACGGGCGCAGCTGTGCGAAAGCCGTGAGAGCTTAGCTGGCGAGCAGCTGCCACTTGGCGAGTGCGTCCGAGCGGCGGAGTTTGTAAGTGGCACGATCGACGAGGTGACGTTCAGAGTTGAAGTGGTTGTGAAATGAGGCGTGGACGGAGGCGAACTTCTGGAGGCACGCCATTCGTCGGAACCTCAGCATTGCTCGCTCTCTTCGTCGAAATGGCAGATGCGAGTTCTCGACCCGGTTATTGGCCCAGCGACCGATCTCCTGCTTTTCGGCATTGCCGAGTTCATGCATTGCAGCGCCATAGGAGCGCAGACCGTCTGTGGTGATCGCCTCAGGTGAGCCGTGGCGCTTCAGCGCCTTCTTCATGAACGTAAGGGCCGCGGCTTTGTCTCGGGTCTTGGTAACGAAGCTCTCGAGGATCTCACCTTCATGATCGACCGCTCGCCAGAGGTAGACCATCTCGCCGTTAAGCTTCACGTACATCTCGTCGAGATGCCACCTCCAATGACGGAACCCGCGCATTCGGGAGACCCGCTGCCTGCGGATGTCTCCTGCGAACATCGGGCCGAACCTGTTCCACCAGAAGCGCACGGTCTCGTGGCAGATGTCGATGCCGCGTTCGAAGAGCAGGTCTTCGACATTGCGCAGCGACAGTGGGAAACGCACGTACATCATCACCACCAGGCGGATCACCTCCGGCGATGAGTTGAAGCAGCGGAACGGCGATGCGGGCACGCGAGGACGGGGCATAACAGCGCCCGTACCCGCCCCTGCTTACCTACGGCTTACCCACCCGGAGCATTTGGTCTGACAATGCCGCCGGCATAGTTTGGCCGTTAGCGGACCGTCTGCTTCGGCCGAAGCGCCGGCTAAAGCGGATGTCGTCCAGCAGCTGGGCTGGACGTTTTGGATCCATTCCAAACATTCGTCTTGTTGAACTGCACCACGTGCAGCGGCGTTCTGACAGTTATGACGAATTGCCGGATACTCTATTTTCGGGAGGGCATTCTCGAAGCCAGCGACGAGGTGGCGTGCGATGACCTGCTCGCTGCCGCGAAGCTCGCATCGTCTACACACCCTCATCTCATGGCGGAGATCTGGTGGAACCAGAAGAAAGTGGGAGTCGTCCGGCCCTGCTGGAATCGGCGTGGAGCCTGAGCCTGCCGGTTGCGCGAGTGCAACAGAGAGGCAGAAAGGCGCGGTACCGGGGAACTGGACCTCTCCCCTCTTCGCTTCTTCGCGCATGGACCCGCGAACCATTGAGAAGATCAAGCAGCGTGTCGCTCAGTGCCGCCGCCTTGCCGCCTTCACGACAGACCAGAAGGTCGCCGGGACCTTGCTGCAAATGGCGGAGGAGGCTGAGGCGGATTTGAAGCAAATGGAGGCCGAGGCAATCCCGACCACCATAGCAATCGTCCCCAATGGAGAGCGCTAGCCCGTTGTGGTCGAGCTTCGGCCTCCACGTCTATGACTAAACCCATGCTCCCGCCGTGTTCGGTGCGGGACTGCGAACATGCTGCTGGCGCCATAGTGAACGGCGTTTTGCTGTGCGGTGAGCATGCGGTGAAGGAGCTTCGCCGAAGGCGTGAGTCGCGCAACGAGGACGGCAGTGCGAAAATCTGACGCGCCCCTCGCAGTCGGAGGCGAAACGAAGTGAACCAAGCTGGCCCAAAGAGAGTTTTGCCGCAAAACAGGGTTTGAGCTGTGGCGAAGAAGGACGACAAAGCCGAGATAGCCGAGCTTGAGCGCCTGAACGCGCAGCTCTCTGAAACGCTCGACCGCTGTCGGCGCATTCTTGCGGATTGTCGATCGAAACTGGCTGCCAACGGAAACGAGCGCGACACAATCGATCCAGAGCGACAGCACGAGGGGAGCGCCTAAGCGCCCGACGCCTCCCAGACCAATTCGGCGGCTGTTGTGATGAACTTGCGATCCGCATTCGTGTGCGAGCGTGCCTCCGCCCAGGCAGCGAAGTCCGCTGACCGCAATGCGCGAGCGAACTGCACACCAGCGTTATAGGAGTCTGTCCAACGCAGTTCGCAGCGGATAGGCGGCAAGTCCGGCAGTGTAAGCACAACGGAGCCGAGCTTCCGTATAGGGCTAATGGTCCTCAATTTGGCCCCGGCGCGTGAAATGTTGTGGATATATCCGGTGTAGTGGCGCTTGCCGATCTGGATTTTGGCGCGACACTGGATGCTGTGCCGTTGGGTCCTCCGGCGACACATAACGGGTGAACTGAGCTGGGCCTCTTGGAGATACATGCACGCGCTCCGCCATTTTGCACGGGATGCGGTTAGTCAGGCACCGCCAACATCGGGTTAATGACGCACCCAAAACGGAGGCTGGCGGTGCCCGCACGCGGCAAGCGACCGCCGCAGGTTAGACTTCCGTGCCTTCCGCGAGAGCTAGGGCATCTTCGATATCTACCCCGAGGTATCGAACGGTGCTTTCGATCTTCGTGTGGCCGAGCAGGATTTGAACCGCTCGCAGGTTGCCAGTCTGCTTGTAGATTAGTGCTGCCTTTGTCCGGCGGAGCGAATGTGTTCCATAATCTTCTCTCCGCAACCCAATGCCTGTGACCCACTCGTCAACAAGCCTCGCATACTGCCTGGTGCTGAGATGGCCGGTGTGATCAATGCGGCTTGGGAAAGCGAAGCTGTCCACGGATCCGCCACGGCGGTCGAGCCATGCCAGGAGGCTGGATCGAGCTGGCTCCAGCAGCTCGAATTGGACGGGCCGTTTGGTCTTCTGCTGAATGATCATCGCGCGATTGCGGACGCGCCCTCCGGCAACGAGATCGCCGATCCGAACCTTGACGAGATCACACCCGCGCAGCTTACTGTCGATCGCTAGGTCAAACAAAGCTCTGTCGCGAAGACGGTGCCCTTGATCCAACAAGAAACGGATCGCCCAGATCTCCTTCGGCTTCAGCGGCCGTTTCGCACCGAGCTTCCTCCCTGCGTTCCATGCTGGTCCCTTTTCCACAGGGTCGTATGGCGAGTGTCCCATCATCATTCTCCGTTGGCCGGAATGGCCGCGGACAGAACAGGTCAGGGCGTTAGCTTGTGGCCGTGAGCCGCCTGACCGCTCCTAGGTGATCACTCGCGGAAGCTGCCGTTCGTTCATTGCGACCTCGACGTCTTGGCACGCAGAAGGCCTCCCACGCCTTGAAACCTTGAAGCTCCCGCGGCTAAGTCAAGTCGCTGTTGGCACTTCTGTGGCGCGTCCCTCTGCCGAGCGATTTTGGTCTTTCGGCGCGTCAATCTTGGAAATGGTCACGTAGATTACCAGGCCGACAATGATGATTAGAAATGCGGCGCTGACCGGGATCGTTCCGAAACCGAGTCCGCCGTCGGACTTAGCTTGGGTGAGCAAGTCGCCGATGGAGGCGCCGAGCGGGCGCGTCAGGATATAGGCTAGCCAGAAGGCGAGCACGGCTCCAATGGCCTTGGCATAGTAGCCAGCGGTGATGAGAGCGATGCCGCCGCCAAATATCAGCGTAGCGGTGACATATCCAAACCCGAACTTCTCGGACACCAAGTCCCCGCCTGCGGTACCGAGCGCGAAGGTGAACAGGATCGCAGCCCAATAGAACCCCTCCCGACGCGGACTGTCGATTTCGTGGATGGACAACGTGTGCTCGCTACGGTGCCAAAGCACAAACGTGACGGCGAGCGCGACGGCAAACACGGCGGTCGAGATATACAGGCTAACACCAAACTCGTCCGACAGCGTGTCCGTGATCAGCGTGCCGACGATGCTGAGGAAGACGACGACGAGCCAATATTTCCAAGGCACGTATCGACCTGATCGCATCTGGATGACCAGGGTGATCGCCAGCAACAAGCCCATCACGATAGAGGTGCCGTTGAGACCTAGGCCCATGCGAATGTTGAGGAAGTCGGCGCCGGTTTCCCCGACCGTGGTCGCCAGGATCTTGATAATCCAGAAGTAGACGGTGACGTAGGGCACCTTATTGAGCATCTCTGCACGGTCGGCATTCGGCACGGTTTGACTCTCCTGAAGCGGCCTCTCTTGGGGATGTCGGACAACAGCGATTCGCCGGCAGTGAGCGGACCGCACAAGCATCGGAACGTGCCGAATTCCGAGATTGTTGCGAGCATCGAGTGAACATTGGGATAGTTCAATCTTCGCGACAGGTTAGCTCAATCGAACTCGACCTATATGCATCGCATCAGGGGTTCGACTTAGTGGAGATAACCATGTTGAAAATCGTAATCGCGACCGCCGCTCTGTTGGGTGCGACAGCTGTCGCAGCTGCAGGGCCAAGTCGCTTTGCGGGCGCGGAACTGCTTCCGCAGGCAAAGATCAC
>DASTSJ010000030.1:0-4579 GCA_035760765.1 Edaphobacter sp.
GCCGCCGGGCTCATAGCGTGACGGCATCAGGAAGATATCGGACCCCGCTTCGATCTTGTGCGCCATCACATTGTCGAACTTGACCTGCACACGCATCTTCGCCGGATAACGCGCTGCCATCTCTACAAGCAGCCGTTCATAATACTCCTCGCCGTTCCCCAGCATTACCAGCACAACATCTTCCTGCAGTAACCGGTCGAGGATATCGACAATGAAGTCGATCCCCTTTTGCGTCGCCATTCGCGAAACCACACCGAGAACCGCAGTCTCGTCCCTGATGTCTTCAAGACGAAAGGCGTGCAGCAGGTCACGCCTGCACTCCTGCTTACCAGCGAGTTTTTTGGCTGTGTAGTGCGCCGCAATGTGAGGGTCCGTCTCGGGATCCCACTCGCTGTAGTCCGCACCATTAAGAATTCCAAAGAGATCACCGGAACGGCGCCGGAACGTCTCTTCAAGCCCATTCCCGAACTCAGGAGTCTGGATCTCCTGGGCGTATGTTCGGCTTACGGTCGTGATCGCGTCCGCGTAGACCACGCCGCCTTTGAGGAAGTTCACCTGGTCGAACTGCTCCAGCTTGTCCATTGTGAACATGTCCCATGGCAGCAGAAGTGTCTCCATCGTGCGCGGCGGAAACCAGCCGTGATATCCGGCATTGTGGATCGTTAGAACCGCAGGTACCTTGCGGAAGACGGGATCGAAGTAATAGATGGATCGCAGCATGACGGCAGCCATCGCGGTCTGCCAGTCATGCACGTGAAAGACGTCGGGGATGCCGATTACCTTAGTAGCTTCGAGCACAGCGCGGCAGAAGGCGCCGAACCGCTCCGCATTGTCCGGATAATCGCCTGAGGGAGTTGCGTAGAGACTCTCCCGATCGAACAGGTCAGGAAGGTCTACGAAGTACATCTGTACCCCATCCACAACTCCGCCATCCAGAACGCGCGCAAAGCGGTTGTACGACGGAAACGGCACGGTAACGCTGGGCAAAACAACTGGAGGCCTGGAAACGGCTTTGGCTACCTGGCGATAGTACGGGATGTAGACCTGCACTTTATGTCCCATCTTTACCAGGGCCTTCGGCAGAGCGCTGATTACATCCGCCAGTCCGCCGGTCTTAGCCCACGGTGCGCACTCCGAAGCCGCGAACACAATATGCATGCAGTCTCCCTCTCGTTCCTCAACCCAAAACGTTAGTCTATACAAAGAGATGCACAAAGCCAGTTATGGGCTTCCACTGTCATGAAACGTAAGCCAAAACTCGGACAGAACTTCCTCGTGGACGACCGCGCCCGCCACGCCATCGTCGATGCGCTCGGCGATATCCGGCAGAAGACGGTGATCGAGATCGGTCCCGGCCGCGGCGCTATCACTGAGATTCTGGCGGAGAAGGCCGGACGGTTAATCGCCCTTGAGCTGGATCGTGAGCTGGCCCCTGCCCTCGCTCAACGCTTCGCACACAAGACGAACGTTCAGATCATTGAAGCTGATGTCCTCAAGGCGGACTTCGCATCCATCGTTCCGGCAGGAGAGACAGCCGATGTGGTGGGCAACCTGCCCTACTACATCACCTCCGACATTCTCCTGAAGCTCTTCCATGCTGGAGCAGCCGGTCTGCTCGCACGCGCTGTCGTGATGATGCAGCGGGAGGTCGCTGACCGGGTCTCGGCATCCCCCGGCGTTCGCGACTACGGCCTTCTATCGGCGACCGCGCAGATGAATGCACGTGTCGAAAACCTCTTTACGCTTCCACCTTCCGCCTTCTCACCGCCGCCCGAGGTGTATTCGACCGTGCTTCGGCTGGAGTTCGCTTCCCGGTTCGAGGAACTGGGTGTAGAGGCCGGGGAATTCGATTGTTTTCTGAAGCAGATCTTCGCTCAAAAGCGGAAGACGCTTGAGAACAACCTGCGGGCCGCTGGATACTCTTCTGCCGATCTCCAATCCCGCTGGCCAGCTTCCATTTCCCGGCAGGCCCGCGCAGAATCCCTTCCACTGGAAGCAATGGCAGGACTCTACCGCGCCCTCAAAATATGAGCTACTTTGTCGTGGTTTGAGAATCTTCTCCCCCTGCTGCGAGCAGGTGGGCTGCGCGTTCGCGAACCTTCTGCATGATGGCCTCGTCTGCCACGATGGACCGTAACGTGGGAGCGATATTCCCGATCTCCAGCGCACGCTTCTCCTCGATCTCATGGCTTAGCACGTCCATCTCCGAATACAACCCCAGCCGATCGAAGCGATGCAGAAACTGCAGCTTGCGGCCTTCGTCCAGCGTCTGCGCGATCGCCTGAAACGTATCCGTCAGCTGGGCGATACTCTTATTCTCCGAGTAGTTATAGAGGCATGATCCCTGACCATCCGCACCTTTATAGGTGAGTACCTTCTTGCCGGTATCGGCGATGTTCTTCGCCTTCGACTCGCAAGGGATATTGAATCGATCCAGCGTCCGCGCCGTACTGAAGATCATTTGGGTCGTCGCGTTGCTGATCCTGATGGGCTGGCTGACCGGCTTCGTCGCCGTCGAAACTCCCATTGCCCCGCCTCCCGTACTGACAGGGGCGAACTCCGCCTGGTAGGTACCGGTTCCGTCTTCGTGTACAACAAGTATGTACTTCGGAACTGGTAGCCCAGCCCTCTCAAACTGGAAACTAACTTCGGAGACCACACTCGAAGAGCTGGCACCATTCGATTGTTGGGCAGCGGAGACGATGGACTGGCTGCCGAGTGCCACCGCAAAGGTCAAAGCTGGAACGAGGAATCTCATCGGACTCCGCCCTGTGCCGAAAGAGTTTGTGCTGTGTGGATGTGACAGATAGCGATGGCGAGCGCATCGGCGGCATCGGCTGAATCCGGAGCTTCATCAAGTTCAAGCAGCCGAGTGACCATAAACTGCACCTGCTCCTTCCCCGCCAGCCCATACCCCACCACTGAGCTCTTGATCTTCAGGGGAGCGTACTCGACCACCTCCAGCCCCACTGTGGCTGCCGCCAGCATGGCAACGCCGCGCACCTGCCCCAGCTTCAGTGCCGACTTGGCGTTCGCCGAAAAGAACACCTCTTCGATCGCCACGACATCCGGCTGGTGCAACTCCATAGCTGCGGTCAACTCGGCATACACCTGCGCGAGTCGTACTGGCGTCTTCTGCTTCTTGTTCAGCCGGATCGTTCCTCCCGCGACACGAACAAGGCGCGGCATGCGGGCGTCGCAATCCACCTCGACCACACCGTACCCGGTGAACTCCGTACCGCAGTCGATTCCAAAGACGCGCATGCGCGAAGTTTACTTCATTTCTATACAGTTGGACCCCGACGAACAGGATCCCGGCTACTTCGAGATTCCCTCCAGCGGAGAGCTGGCCGTAGCGTAAAGCTTGCGTGGCATCCTGCCTGCAAGGTATGCCTGCCGTCCGGCCAGTACAGCGTGCTGCATCGCCTCAGCCATCAGAATTGGGTCTTTCGCCTGCGCAATCGCTGTGTTCATCAGGACACCGTCAAACCCGAGCTCCATCGCCACCGTAGCGTCGGATGCGGTCCCCACGCCGGCGTCTACAATCAGCGGAACCTCCGTGATCATCTCGCGCAGGATCCGCAGGTTGGCGGTATTCTGCAAGCCCAAACCGCTTCCGATCGGGGCGCCAAGAGGCATCACCGCCGCAGCTCCAACATCGATCAATCGCTTCGCAAACACAATATCATCAGATGTATACGGCAGAACCGTAAAGCCTTCCTTTACTAAAACACGAGTCGCTTCAAGAGTCGCTTGAACGTCCGGATAGAGCGTAGCCTGATCGCCGATTACCTCAATCTTCACCCAGTCCGACAGGCCCACCTCCCGGCCCAGCCGGGCAGCCCGAATCGCTTCCTCCGCGGTGTAACAGCCGGCCGTATTCGGCAGAAGGAAGTACCGCTGCGGGTCGATGTAGTCCAGCAGAGATTCGCTGGAGCGGTCGAGATTCACACGACGCACGGCGACGGTCACCATCTCAGCGCCGGAGGCTTCGATCGCCGCCTGGGTCTCCGGACCATCTTTGTACTTACCCGTTCCCACGATCAGTCGCGACTGAAAAGCTCTTCCCGCAATTACAAGAGGTGTCATGAACTCCATTCTAAGACCAAAATGCGAACGGCCCGCGCTCCGTAGGAGCGGCGGGCCGTTGCCGGTGATCTGTTGAGATTGACCTGAGGCGTCCAATGCCCGGACTTACCTCGGCGGAGTACTTTCAGCGAGTTTCCTGAAGATCGCCAGGACCAAGAGCAAGGACGCTCTAAGCCTCAGTCACCTCACGTACATTGATCGAACTCGAACTGTCAGATTTCATAGGCTGGATCATCCTCCTTTCCCGTGTAAGAAAAGAGTACGCCTTCTGAGATCACCGATCAAGTTCGGTGACCCGCATCACTGATGTGCCGTACATCTCATGCAGTTACCGCGGCATCGCACCTAGAACAATGCAGGACAATTTAAGAGCAATCCTGCTCCTGTCCCCAATTCATGCCTGGAAAGGTTCTCCGAGAAGATGAAACCAGCAACAATTATCGGTATTGTTCTCATTCTGCTTGGCATTATCGGTTTCGCGACCGGTGGC
>DASTSJ010000031.1:0-11473 GCA_035760765.1 Edaphobacter sp.
GCGGCCATCGCTCATCGTCTTCTCCTCCTGATGGTTTTATCGCAGCGTCACCCTTATGCTGCCGTCATTGCGCCGGAACGATACCTCTCGGTCGCTCATCGTTGCCGGGCCTGCACTGCCCTCAAGCGGGATCAGCGTGGCGCGGTCGTGATCGGTCCAGCAGGTCATCGCGTGCAGGCAGTTCAGCGATTGCGGTACGCCTGGCTGCCTGTTCCAGTTCTGCACCATGTAGGACGGAACATCTCCTGTGTCCAGCACAAGAATGTCATTGGAATAGTTGATATAAACGCGCGCACCCTGCTGCTTTTGGCCGTTCTGGTATACCGTCGCCAGCGGGTCGCGTAGAAAGATCCTTTGCCGGTAGACCGCTATGAAGACCACGAACGCCACTGAAAACAACAGCAGGAACCGCTTCATCCATCAACCTCTGCTCTCTGAAAACCGCTCCTCCAAGCTTATGGCTTTTCGAGAACGAAGTGGAACAGGCGGCTGGGACCATCCTCGGGCACCAGGTAGAGATCCTTGCCCTGCAGCGACATCGCCTCGACCGTCAGCGGTCTTCCGCGATCCGTCGGTCCGGCATGCAGGCTGCGCACCAGCTTCATCGCGGGCCACGTGTACCAGTCGATGGTGCCGCTGGTGTGGTCCAGGTTCCCCGATGCCACCAGTTCTCCATTTACAAATTTGATGTCCTGGTACTGGGTCTTTGCATCGTTATCGATCACGCGAATTTGCTTGCCAGCCTTATCCATCAGATAGAGCTGCTTGCTGCTCCAGTTGCCCGCCAGCAGGCCCTCAGGAACAACCGCAACGCAGCCGATGTGATCCTGGACCACGAGCTTCCGCTTCACCGCCATCGTCTTCTTGTCGAGTTCGAGAATCTCGGCCGAGCTGTGCGGACGGTATTCCGCAACAGGAACCCATATCGAGTCGCCAGCAATCGAGATTCCTCCGGGATGGAACCGGGGGCCGTCGGTCACTTCCACCTGGCGCTCAAACCGGCCGGTCTTGCGATTGAACTGATGCACGAAGCCCCGCTTGTGCTCGATATCGACCGACGTGATCCACAGATGCGCCGAATCGAGATCCATTCCCTGGACGTGATACGTCGTGCCTTTGAGCTCACGAATGTCGACGAGCCGCGCGCCTTCGATCGTGTTCACCGTGGCCGCAGGAACAGCAGGTTTGACCTGCTGCGCAGCCACGAACGGCGCGCAAAACAGGCTGGCAGAGAACAGCACAAGCGATGGAACTCTCATCATCCTCCAGGAAGTCCGCGTAGCGATCACTTCTTCTCTTCGTGATACTCCTGCTCGGTGTTAATGCCCCACAGCCCGGCCTTATCCACCTTACCAGCCGCCAGCCCATCTACGACCGCCATTGCCGTCAGCATGCTGTGGTCCTGATTGTTGTACTTGTGCATCCCGTTGCGGCCCACAAGGAACAGGTTTTCGAAGGAGTCGGTAAATGCGCGCAGCTCGTCGAAGCGGTTGTAGGTTCCGAAGTACGCCGGATAGGTCTTCGGTACGCGGACGACGTGGCCGTCGCTCACATCCTCTGCCTGCAGGATCCCAATCTTCGCCACCTCGGAAATAGCGAACTGCTTCAGCTCTTCGTCCTGCATCTTCCACAGAGGGTCGGTGTCGTAGCAGAAGTACTCAAGCCCAATCCAGACCTTGTCGGGATCGGCCACCAGATACGGGCTCCAGTTATTGAAGATCTGCAGGCGTCCAAGCAGAACATCGGGCTCCTGCACGTAGATCCAAGTGTCTTTCAACAGGCCGCCATCCGGCTCCTTCACCTTCAGCCGATCGACAAGCAGCCCCACGGTAATGAAGTCGCGATACTGCAAGCCCTCGCTCACCTCGCGAACGTTCTCGGGCACAGGGGCATCGATCGCGCGAACCAGGTCGCGCATCGGCATCGTCGAGAAAAAATAATCTCCCGCAAAGCTGCGTCGTTCGCCTGCTTCGTTCACAGCTTCAATCGAGGTGACCCGGTCACCTTCGCAGTGAATGCGGTCGACCTTCCAGCCCATGTGGATCTCTCCACCGCCCTCGCGAACGAGATCGGCAACGTGCTCCCACAACTGGCCGGGGCCGAACTTGGGATACATAAAGCGCTCGATCAGGCTGGTATCCGTCTTCTTCTGCGAGATGTCCCCTGTTTTGGGTGCTCCGCTGAAGGTCTTCTTCACAAAGTGCTTCACGGCGGTGGTCAGGCTGAGGCCCTTGATCCTCTGTGCTCCCCACTCGGCAGAGATCTCGTGACACGGCGTTCCCCACACCTTTTCGGTGTAGCTCTTGAAGAAGGTGAGATACAGCTCGCGTCCGAAGCGATTGATCAGGAAGTCTTCCAGACTCTTCTCCGGGGCAATCTGGGTGACGCGCGATTTGAGGTAGCTCATCCCAACCTTTACCGTCCGTACTGCGCCCAGGTTGCTGAGCGTGGTCGCGGTGAGCGTGATCGGATAGTCGAAGAACTTGCGCAGGTAGTAGATGCGGCTCCGGCGAGGCCGGATCAGCATCACCAGATCCTGGTTCTCCGGTTCCTGCGTGACCACGGTCTCGGTGTGGCCGCGTCCCTCTATGTGCTCCTCACCCACAGCATCGGTCTCTTCTGTCTCGGTGTCGATCTCAAGCGGCCCCATGCCGCGCAACGGAGGATGCTCCGGCGGAGCAGCGGGAAGCTCCACCACGCGCTGCTTGCCGTGATAGCTGATCACCGCGTCGGCCGCGACTTCCGGAGGCATCAGGTCGATCCACCACTGCATCACGCGGTCGCTCTTCGAGAAGAAGCGGTGACCGCCAATGTCCATACGGTTTCCCTTGTAGCGAATGGTGCGCGAGATGCCACCGATCTCCTGGCTTGCTTCAAGCACAATCGGCCTGATGTCGGTACGCCGAAGCAGCTCCAACGCAGCGGTGAGACCGGCGGGACCTGCGCCTATGATGACGGCTTGCTTGGGCATGTTCTCTGAAGATCACTCGCGGGGTAAAGAAAAGTCAAAGCGGTGCAACGGGTGGACTCGGCAAAGATCTGTTCCGTCCCATCCACCGCCAAAACTTCTCATCGCAGACGCAATGGCAACTCTACGAATTGTAGAAGATGCGGCTTCTGCTCACCAGAAATGCCGTATCTCCGGGTTTCGTCCTCGCAAAGTACAATCTCGTTGTGGCCCACTATCTCGTCACGGGAGCCTCTGGCTTCTTCGGTGGAGTTCTCAAGCGCCGCCTTTTGCGCGAAGGCCACACCGTCGTCAACATCGACCTCGAGCAGGACGAAGATACTTTGCCCGGACTCACCAGCATCCAGGGCGATCTTCGTGACGCCACGCTGATGAAGCGCGTCTTCGCCGCGCACCGCTTCGATGCTGTCTTCCATGCTGCCGCCCAACTGGCGCACGGCATGAGGATGGACGAACATCTCCTGTGGACCTCAAACGTCGACGCCACGCGGCTTCTGGCTGAAAGCGCACGCGAAGCAGGCGTGCGGCCCTTCGTCTTCGTCTCCACCAACTGCCTCTGGGCGTCGAACCTCGGCCACCCCGTGCATGAGGAGCGCGACACGCCTGCGCCGGTCGAGCTGTACGGAAAGTCAAAGCTCGCCGCGGAGAAGCTTCTCGAAGAATTTACCTCAGACCTCGATATCGTCAGCATCCGTTGCCCGACCATCATGGATGCTGGCCGCCTGGGCCTGCTGGCCATTCTCTATGAGTTCATCGATGACCACAAGACAGTGTGGGTCGTCGGCGATGGCTCTAACCGCTACCAGTTCATTTATGCCGAAGACCTCGCGACCGCCTGCATCCAGGCCGCCGGTTACGGCAAATCCGACCTGTTCCACATCGGCTCCGATAACGTGAAGACCATGCGCGAGGTCTACGAGAGCGTTATCCGCGCCTCGTCAAGCCGGTCGCGCGTGCGTTCGCTCCCCAAAGCTCCCACCATCGCTGCGATGATGGCCGCCCACAAGCTGCGCGTGTCGCCGCTCGGCCCCTATCACTACAAGATGATCGCCGAGAGCTTCGTCTTCGATACAGACCGCATCAAGCAGCGCCTGGGATGGAGACCCACACTGACCAACGAAGAGATGCTGTTGAAGGCGTACGAGTACTACTCGAAGAACCGAAGCGAGATCAGCGCGCGCACCAACGTCTCCACCCACCGTAAGCCTGCCTCGATGGGCGTAATTCGTCTGCTGAAGTGGATCTCCTGAGTTTCCAAAACTCTTCGGCCAGCTCTCAGCAAACTCCCAACCAAAAATTGCCGGGCGCAATCGCTACGCCCGGCGTTCGCATCTCGAGTGCAGCAGCAGTTACGCCGCTACACGTTCTGCCACGTTGAAGGTGAGACCGCTCGGTCCGGCGTCGACCACGACGTGATCTCCGTGGAGGACTGTGCCGTCCAGGATCTTGACGGCGAGCTTATCCTGCACCAGCCGCTGGATCGCGCGCTTCAGCGGACGCGCTCCGTATGCCCGGTCGTAGCCCGCCTTGAAGATCGCCTGCCGCGCCGCGTCCGTCAGCTCCAGCGTTATGCGACGGTCGGCCAGCAGCCGCTCAAGATCCTTCAGCCGCAGATCCACGATGTGGGTCAACTGCGCATCGTCCAGCGGATGGAAGACCACGATGTCGTCCACGCGGTTCAGGAACTCCGGACGGAAGGTCTGCTTCAGAGCATCGATGACGCGATCCTTTGCCTCCTCGAAGCCCTCCTCACCCTGCGCCCATGCTGACGTCAGCTTGTCGGCGCCGGTGTTCGACGTCATGATGAGCACCGTGTTCTTGAAGTCCACCGTGCGTCCCTTCGAGTCCGTCAGACGGCCGTCATCGAGCACCTGCAGCAGAACGTTGAACACATCCGGGTGCGCCTTCTCGATCTCGTCGAACAGCACCACCGAGTACGGCCTGCGGCGAACAGCTTCGGTCAACTGACCGCCCTCGTCGTAGCCCACGTACCCTGGAGGCGCGCCGATCAGACGAGACACAGCATGCTTCTCCATGTACTCGCTCATGTCGATGCGCACCATCGCCTGCTCATCATCGAACAGGAATTCCGCCAGCGCACGCGCCGTCTCCGTCTTGCCCACGCCCGTGGGCCCGAGAAAGATGAACGAGCCAATCGGCCGCTTCGGATCGGACAAGCCTGCACGGGAACGGCGAATCGCATTCGCAACCGCACTCAGCGCCTCGTCCTGACCGATCACGCGCTCGCGCAGACGATCCTCCATCTGCACCAGCTTCTGGGTCTCGCCCTCGAGCATCTTCGAGACAGGAATTCCCGTCCACTTGGAGACAATCGCCGCAATATCCTCCTCGTCGACCTCCTCCTTCAGCATGCGCGAAGGCTTCTTCGCTACTCCCTTCTGCGCATCGGCCTTGTCCTCGGCGACGGCCTCCTCCTGCAGAGCAGTCAGCTCGCGCAGCTCGGCCTCTTTCTTCGGAATCTCGCCGTACTGCAGCTCGGCGGCACGCTGCAGGTTGCCCTTACGCGTCTCCTCCTGCATCTGGAAGCGCAGACCTTCCAGCTCTTCCTTCAACTCGGCGATGCGACCGATCGCACCGCGCTCCTTCTGCCAGCGGGCACGCAGACCGGCAGCCTGCTCCTTGATCTCGGCGAGTTCCTTCTCAACAGCCTCCAGGCGCTCCTGTGAGTTCGGATCCTTCTCGCGCTGCAGCGCTGCACGCTCGATCTCAAGCGATGTGGCCCTGCGCTCCAGGTCGTCGATCTCCACCGGGACCGACCCAATCTGGATCGCCAGCGCAGACGCTGCCTCATCCACAAGGTCAATGGCTTTATCGGGAAGGAAGCGATCAGAGATGTAGCGATGCGACAAGGTCGCCGCCGCCACAATCGCTGAGTCCTTAATACGAACCTTGTGGTGCGCCTCGTAACGCTCCTTCAGGCCGCGCAGAATCGCGATCGTATCCTCCACGTTCGGCTCACCGACATAGACGATCTGGAAGCGCCGCTCCAGCGCAGCATCTTTTTCGATGTACTTGCGATACTCGTTCAACGTGGTTGCACCGATCGATCGCAGCTCACCACGAGCGAGAGCCGGCTTCAGCATGTTGCTCGCGTCCATCGAGCCTTCGGCCGCGCCCGCGCCCACCAGCGTATGCAGCTCGTCAATGAACAGAATGATCTCGCCGTTCGAGCTTTCAATCTCCTTCAGCAGCGCCTTGAGACGCTCCTCGAACTCGCCACGGAACTTCGCTCCCGCAACCATCGAGGCCAGGTCCAGCGCCACGACGCGCTTGTTCTTCAGGATCTCCGGAACGTCGCCCTGTACGATGCGGCGCGCCAGCCCCTCCACAATCGCGGTCTTACCCACGCCGGGCTCTCCGATCAGCACAGGGTTGTTCTTGGTACGACGGCTGAGCACCTGGATGACGCGACGGATTTCTTCATCACGCCCAATGACTGGATCGAGCTTTCCTTTGCGAGCAAGGTCGGTAAGGTCCTTTGCATACTTCTCGAGCGCCTGAAATTTGCCCTCGGGATTTTGATCGGTAACGCGCTGCGAGCCGCGGACCTCGGCAAGGGCCTTCAGAATTGCATCGTGCGTCGCGCCGAAGGACGCCAGCGCACTCTGCACTGCATCGCCCTTCTGCCCGGCAAGCGCCAGCAACAGGTGCTCGGTCGAGACGTACTCGTCCTTGAAATTTTCTGCTTCCTTGAAGGCCTGCTCCAAAACCTTCTGGGTCGCCTGCGCGAGTCCGGGCTGGCCTCCGCCCTGCACCTTCGGCAGCCTCTGAATCGCGGCATTGGCTCCGCTCAGAAGCTGCTGTACCGGCACTCCAATCTTGTCGAGCACCGGAAGAACGACGCCCTCCTTGTCCTCCAGTAGCGCCGCCATAAGGTGTAGGGGCAGCACCTCCGGATTTCCATTCTCCGAGGCGTGCGACACCGCACCCTGCACCGCCTCCTGGGACTTCACTGTCAACTTTTCCCACTTAATCGCCATTCAACTCTCCTCACGTGGAGATCGCCGTCTCCACAAAATCCTAATCCCGTTCCCCGCGACCTGACCGCGCTTCCCAACCACCCTTTTATGAAAGATGCACCTTCCAACAAGTACAACTGAGGCTTCTTGCAGCGAAACAGTACAACAGCCACCTTCCAGTGAGACAGCAAATGGGCCTGTTCATTAAGGGCGCGGCCTCAGCCGTGCCGAAAAGCTCCACCGAATAAGCGGCTTCAGCCGCTGAGGTCACCACTTCCCCCGAAGCTCGATACACAAAGGCGGGAGACCAACTCGCCTCCCGCCAGTGCCTCCTCGCTCAGAGCTTCTTTCAGGCAGCGGTCCCTTCCACCTGCTTCGGTGCCGAAGGGGCGGAGCCCACCTCGATCTTCACCTGCTTTGGCTTGGCCTCAGCCTTCTTGTTCAGCGTGATGCTGAGCACCCCGGCGTCGTAGCTCGCGCTTACCGATTCGGTATCGACCGTCTGCGGAACCGTGAAGCTGCGCACGAAGCTGCCAAACCTGCGCTCGATGCGGTGGAAGTTCTCCTCTTTCTCCTCGGACTCAAACTTCCGCTCGCCCTTCACCGTCAGGGTCTGGTTCTCGAGACGAACATCCAGGTCTTCCTGCTTGATTCCCGGCACCTCAACCTTCACCACGACCTTCTGAGCGTCCTCATAGATATCGACCGCGGGGACAAAGCCTCCGGCCGCGAGGGACTCACCGGGACCGTTCGCCGGAACAGCGAAGTCCTGAAAGATCGAGTTCAACCGGTTCTGCAAGAGCGCTACATCGCTCAGAGAGCTGCGGAACGGGGAAAAACGCGTGATCGTCATGTGTGAATCCTCCATATGAAATCGGATAGTGGTTCGCCAGCCTTCCTGCTGGTACACCTATTTTGACGAAAATATTATCCAAAAGTTGCAGATAATATGACAAAAATACACTCAGATAATATCTGAGACTTCCTGAGCCCCTGTCTACCTCGTAACTTACCTATTTTCAATAAAATTCCGTTAGAAACCGCTATGTGCTAGCCTTTGCCCATGCGGGAAGTCACGGTATTCGTCGGCGGCTCCACCGGGACTGATCCCTACTCGCCCAAAACCTGGTCCGGAACCGCCCCTCGGCTGCTGAAGGCGATGGATGCGGAAGGGCTGCTCGACAAGGCCGTCGGAATTCGCGTCCCAAAGATTCCGAATGCCCTGTTGCTCGCGAAGAACTTCACCCGCGATCGTGGCGTCTGGCGCAAGCACTTCTACTTCGACCCCGCATACCGCCGCGCACTCACCCGGGCAGCCGCCTCCATCCCGGTCACCAGTCCCGTGCTCATGCAGATCGGTCACATGTTTTCGCTGCCGGATGCCTTTCCAGGCCGCCCATGCGTCTCGTATCACGACGGCAATCTGGTCGAACTGCTCGCCTCAGGATTCGGCATGGAGGGCGTCTCGCGCCGCCGCATCGAACAGGCGCTCGCCTACGAGAAGCAGACCGCCAACCGGATGACTGCCATCTTCACCTTCAGCGAGTACCTCCGGAAGTCCTTCATCCGGAACTACGGCGTTTCCGCCGACAATGTCTTTAATGTAGGAGGCGCCGTCAACCTCGACGTCATCCCGGACGCCGTCCCCGAGAAGAACTACCGTTCCTCGCAGATTCTCTTCATAGGGACCGAGTTCGCCCGCAAGGGCGGTCCCCAGTTGCTCCAGGCCTTTAGGAACGTCCGGCAGTCGATTCCCTCCGCCGAACTCCACATCGTAGGCCCGACGCAAGTCAGCGATCTCCCGTCCGGAGTCGTCCTGCACGGCCACCTCTCGAAGTCCGACCCGGAGCAGAGCGCCAAGCTCGACTCGCTCTTCCGCGAGGCCAGCCTCTTCGTCCTGCCGTCGCTCTATGAGCCCTACGGAATCGCTCCGCTCGAAGCGATGCTTTACCAGCTTCCGGCAGTCGTTACCAACGCGTGGGCGCTGCGTGAGTTCGTCACTCCTGGAGTGACGGGGGCCACGGTCGAAAAGGGCTCTGTTGAAGATCTCGCGACCAAGCTGACCCAGCTTCTGGCCAACCCCGACCGTCTGGCCACGATGGGCAGGCAGGCCCGTGAGATGGTCCTGACCCGGTACACCTGGCCTGCCGTTGCCCAGCGCATGGCGCCGATTGTTCAATCTCTCGCAGGTGACGCTAAAAATTAGCGCGGCGCGTTCGCACCGCTTGAAAGCACCTACTCGATAATCGCCAGCTCCAGCTCGCGCAGCCGCGCACGCTCTCCGATCACCTCGATGCCTGCGATCTTGCCGTTGGCAAACGTAAACCTTAGCGCCCGCATCAAGCGGCCATGGGGAGCCAGCAACATCCCGGGCACGCCATCCACCAACACAGGTTCCACAAAGCGCGCACCTTTGGCGAATACCACTGCCTGCCGTGCCCATACCTCGGCACCGTGAATCTCGCGTTGTCCCCCGGGCACCATCGAGGCCTCATCCACTCGGAGCACAAAGTTGGGATCGAGCACGGCGACCATCCCCTGCACATCTCCGGCCCGCAGAGCCGCTATCAGGTGCCGCACCAGTTCGGCGCGCTCGTCCTGCTCCTTCGCGGCTTCGAGAGATCCAACAGATCCACCCTGGACTTTGCGCCGTGCCCTGCTCGCGAGCTGCCGCGTGGCCATCTCCGATCTTCCCAGCACCTTGGCAATCTCATCGAACGCGAACCCGAAGAGGTCGTGCAGCACGAACGCCAGCCGCTCTGCCGGAGCCAGCCGGTCCAGCACCACCAGAAGCGCCACTCCGACAGAGTCTGCCATGATGGCCTCGTGCTCCGGGTCAGAAGCTCTTGGTGCTGCC
This sequence comes from Edaphobacter sp., assembly GCA_035760765.1. Lineage (GTDB taxonomy): Bacteria > Acidobacteriota > Terriglobia > Terriglobales > Acidobacteriaceae > Edaphobacter. The sequence continues at coordinate 9,806 of DASTSJ010000031.1, forward strand.
GGCGCGGAGGGCTGGGTTTCGATCGACTCCTCCCGACGGGACTTGCGCGACCGCAGCATATCCAGGCACACGCGACTGACGACGGTCGTCAGCCAACTTCCCAGGTTCTCGATCCCGTCGGCGTCGGAGCGGCTGAGGCGCAGCCATGCCTCCTGAACGGCGTCATCGGCCTCGCTGAGCGAACCCAGCATCCGGAATGCGACTCCGCGCAGGCGGCTTCTGTTCTGCTCAAACTGCTCCGCCACGAAATCCTGTGCCTGCATCCTGCCTCCGAGCTTCTTCTCTGAAGCTGTCACATCGTTGCGATCCGCTTCGTCATGGTGATGACGTACCGATCCTGCCGGGTGTGACAACCGGCGAAGGAGATCGCGTCTCTGCCTGCATTCCCCGGCAGTCAATTCAATCTTCCTCAAGGAGAAGCTCTTCCATGGAACCACGCCTCGCCAATCCCGCCAACCTTCTTCCCGAAGCCATGCAGGCCCTCATGTCGCTGGGAGCAGCGGCCAAGCATGAGAACGGCGTTCCCGCCCTCACCCTGAACCTCGTCTACCTGCGTTGCAGCCAGATCAACGGCTGCAGCGTGTGCGTCGACATGCACGCGCGAACCCTGCGCCAGATCGGGGAGACTGACGAGCGTCTGATTGCAGTCGGCGCATGGCGCGATGCTCCATACTTCACGCCGGCCGAGCGCGCAGCCCTGGCATTTGCCGAGGCAGCTACGAGGCTCGCGGATCGCTCCAATCCCGTACCCGACGACGTCTGGAATGAGGCTGCGCTCTACTACGACGAGAAGGCGCTCGCATGCCTCACCCTCAACGTCGCTGTCATCAACCTGTTTAATCGGCTCAATGTTCCGACCCGCCAGATTGCAGGACAGTGGCTCAAGTCTGCAGAGGCAAAGAAGTGGCAGGCCGAGGTAGCGGCAGCAGTTCGCTAATCACCGACGCGCCGCGATGGCAGCCATGGCATCGCGGCGCGCCTTTTCAAAACCACTTGGCAGAATCGCTGCGAAGCAATTTTCGTCAGGGAAGCCGCAATTCTTCCGGATCGCGCCCGATGAACCGGCACAGCGCCTCGACCACCAGGTTGTGATCCTCCCGCTGCGGCAGTCCCGACACCGTTACCGCTCCGATCACACCCACATTCGTGACGTGGAGGGGAAAGCTGCCGCCGTGCGTCGCGTAGTCTGCGTCATCCAGCGAATACTTCTCGCGGAATGAGATATTGCTCTGCGCAAGGTACAGCCCCACCTGGTACGAGCTGCGATGGAAGCGTGCCACCACGTTCGCCTTCCGCTGCACCCAGCGCGCATTATCGGGCGTCGTTCCCGCCAGCGCCGTATAAAACATCGGCTGAATCGGCTGACCGAAACGCCGTATATCGATCACAAGCGAATGCTTGCGAGCGATGGCGAGATCGCGCAGCAGAACCCCAAGGTTCCACGCATCCTCGTAGGTGAACTGAGGAAGACGAAGCTCCGCCTCCTGGTGAATAACGCGAGCGAGATCTGCAGAGGAAGCCATCAGGAAATCCTTTATCGTGAAGACACCACGTTTTACTTAACAACACTGCGACGCTACAACTGTATCGTCTTCGGTTTCGCTTGTCTCACTGTAGAGGAGGCCTTTATGACGTCCCTTCGGATTCGTTCGTTCCGGTACGCTGCCT
>DASTSJ010000032.1:0-6164 GCA_035760765.1 Edaphobacter sp.
TCCAGAGGAATGCCGGAAACCGGCGAAGCGTGATGCCGAGACCGTGAAAGAAGATATTGCGCTTTTGCGGCATGAAAGGTGGCCTTTCAGGAGCGATGGCGGGGAGGCGTTCCTTCCCTCACAAAGGTGATTCAAATAAACCAGGCTGCAAGCAGTGAAAGAAATTGATGCACCGTCACCCAGATGGCTGTCAGTTTGCTCGCCGGGACTGAATCGCTGCGGTGGGTGATGCTGTTATTAAAGAGATCGCGGTCGAGCGGAACGATATGATCTGGATCAATCTCGACGGATACGATCTTCGCATCGCGCGTATAGTCATACTGCTTCCAACGGTCTGCACCGTCCCAATGCTCGCGAAGACGCGTGCCGTCATCGAAAACGACCTCAGCAGTCAGAGGGAGAACGAAGTCGCCCTTGCGCCGCAGGGTGACGGTGGATCGGTAGGGAATCTTTGTTGCGTTGCGCACCGGCGGCTCCCACCATCGCAACGGCTCTGAGGAGAAGTTGTCCACCGCGTAGTCGAGCACCTGGGTACCGTAGACGGCCTGATCGAAGAACGGCCCCAGGGTGGTGGGTTGGTAGGTTTGCGCCGTCCTGGGAGTGATTGCAGGCACGGGCATGCATGCTGCGCTTGTAGGTGTTTCCGCAGCCTTTGGCATGCCCGGATTTAGTGTGCCTAAGGGTAACGTTTGCGATAGAGGACTGCCGCTGTTTGCTGCAGGTGCAAGCGTTGTGCAAGGCGGATTGATTGCAGCCGTAACTTTTTCTCCGTTGGAAGCGAGCGGACTCGCTTTACCGCGCGCAACTGCGACCTCCTCTATGGTGCGCAGAAAATCTTCTGTCGTGGGATGTTTAAAGCGGTAGCGCTCAAAGTAGGCCCGCATCGCCTCGTTCATCGTGTCATGGCCGATGATGCCTTCGAGCGTCATCAGTAATGTCGCTGTCTTCCCGTACGTTACGGCGCCATAAGACTGCTCGTTTCGAAACTTCCATGCGACGCGCGTCACGGGATCGAAGTCGGGCGCGAGGAGATAACTGAAACGTTGCAGGGATCCATCGCCGAGGTTGGCGTAGGGCTCCCCGACAACAGAGGTCTGTGCCCCGAGAAGTGCTGCCAGGACCTTCACCTCTGTGTAGGAGTTAATGCCCTCATCCAGCCATGCCTCCTCGAACTCATTGGAAGCGACCATTCCGTACCAGTACTGGTGGCCGAACTCATGTTCGACGGTGATCTCAGGTGCCTTAAAGATGCCGCTCCAGGAGCCATCGCCGGTGACGAGAGTTGGATACTCCATGCCCTGCATCTCCGAGTCTGGTTCGGGATCGACGATGGTGATCACTTTGTACGGATAAGGTCCGTAGCGGCGTTCAAATTCGGCCAGAGAGCCGCGTGTGATCTCCATATATCGCTGCGCGATGTGAGGATGCGATGCAAGTGCGAGCACCCGAATCTGTACGGGTCCGAGTGAGGACAAATAAACAGCGTCAGAGACGATGAAGTGCGGGCTGGCCGCAAAAGCGAAGTCGTGGATATCTTCGCCGTAAAAGCTGAGTGTCTTCGTGCCGTCGGAGTTGGGCTGGGTTCCCGTGGGAACTCCGCTGGCCCCTACGGTGTATCGCCGCGGCAGCGTCAAGCGGACGTTGTAGGTACCGAAGTCGGAGAAGAATTCTGTAGTGGCGTGGTACTGGTGGCAGTTCCAGGCGCCGCGCCAGAAGACACCCACCTTAGGAAACCACTGGCCGCCCATGATGAAGTCGCGCTTATATCCGTTGCGTGCCACGGACTCCGGAAACTTATCATGGAACGTCAGATGAAATGTGACCGAGGCATTGGGCTGGAGCGGGCGGGGCAGTGTTATCTCCGCGACGGTGTGATCCTCCATGTTGCCATCATCAGGCGCCGTGAAGCGGAGGGTGGCGGTCAGATCGCCATATCCGTCGGCATCGATGTGAGACACGGTAATGCCGCCAACCTTCTCCGGCGGGTAGTCATCGCCGAGGGTCTCGCGGATTCCGCCGCCGGCCCGTGTCTCCGCTGTGAACGTTGACTGGGGACGGAAGGCGTTCAGATACAGATGGAACGGAAAGGTGGTGAGTGCCTGCCCGGTCAGATTGTGGTACGTGAGAGTCTCCGTGGCATCGAGAGTCTTTTTATTCGTATCCAGCTTTGCGTCCATCGTGTACGCCACCACTCGTTCTGAGAGGGGCCGCCCGTTGGGCGAATTCGTAGCGATGCTCAGTTGAGCATGAGATGGCAGAGTCGCGAACAGCAGAACCGCAACAGCGAGAAGGTCTTTCCGCATAGGCTTGAACGAGGAATACTTTCAATCAGATGCAAAAAATCAGCGTGCCGGGTCGAGCCAGATCTCGTGAACCCGCGTTTGGTCACCGATCCTGCAGCTCCCACAACTCGGTGGTAAGAATACCTGAGAAAAACATCTTACGATCGATACATTCAAAACCCGCCTGTGCGAGGCATGAGGCGTGGTCTGGAAGATGCGTAATGCTTAGGCCTGTCAGCAGGCGGAACGCAAAATAGAGGCTGCGTACGAATGCATAGGCCGGCAGATGCAGGCTGCCTTGCGGAATCCGGAAATCCGAGACCAGCCAAAGGCTTCTGCCGCGAAGCGAAGGCCTGACATTCGCAATCAAGCGCTTCAGTTGCTCTTCGGTAAAGCAGTCCAGGAAAAAGTGACTCACTACCAGGTCGTAGTGGCCATCATCTGGTGGGGTATATGCGAGGGCGTCCATCTGCAGGGTCTTCAGACGGTTCGAAAATAAATTGCACCGGCGGCGCAGCAGCTTGAGCATCGCAGCGCTTGTATCGATCGCAGTCGCTTCGACGGCAGCATTTGTGGCAAGCAGCTTCGCAAGAAAGCGACCATCCCCATCTCCCAGCACCAAGGCTCTCCGGGATGTCGCGAGCCGGGGAAGAAAATGTAGCCGTGTCTGTTCGAGCTTTCGCCCCAAGGTCAGGTACTCGAGCGTTCTATATGGGCGAGCAATGAGATCGAAGTTCGCCAGCCCTCTCATAGAAAAGCAACCAGAACGAGCGGGGTCAGTAGCGCAAGATCGGCTGCCGCTCGCAGCTGCAATGTGCTCAGATGTCGCCGCAGCAGATGCAGGGCAAACAGCGCAAGCGCGGCTACGCAGACCGAAGTATAGAGCAGACGAGCTGCAGGGCCACTCACGACTGCGAAGATACCGCTGGCTAATGAAGTAGCAAGCGTAAGCGGTACAAGGTACCGTAGCGCGATCGCCGTCACAGGATGGGGAGATTGCCCACCGCCGATGGCGTGCTCCCACGCGTAGATAAAAAGGCAGTTGAGACTGCACACCGCCGCCAGCAGAAATGCTGGCCCCAACAATGGCAGCCGAAGTTGCGGATCACGCGAGATCGTCGGGATGAAGGTAGCCGCCGCAAAACATACTCCGACCGCAATCTCTTTCGGCAATCGATGTGCGCTTCGCATCGCATGGATGATGATGAAATATCCGAAGACCAGCCCGCCCAGCACGAGGTAGAGTCGAATGGCGGCCTCAGGAATGTGCGGCAGAAGCAGCGCAAGAGAGACTGAGGCGGCAGCGATGCCTGTCATAAATGCAACACGATGCTCGCGGTGGAAGTGGTGACGCGCTTCAAGCCGGTCGTTCCCGGGTGAAAGGGCATCCAGTAACCGATCTGCTGCGTACAGTGTCCAGACCGCGAAAGCCATTGCTGCCAGCGAGTACCAATGAAGACGCAAGCGTGCTGCCCGCGCGATAAACCAGGTCCACAGTGTGGCAACTGTCGGGGCATCGAGCGAGAGGAGGTGCCAGAAAATTAGAGGAGATCTAACTTCGTTCCTTCCACCTTGGTTCGATCGTCCGGCCACCCTTCCATTCTAGGTGGCCGGAGAACATGTCCGCTACGCGACCGAGGATTCGCCGGCAGCCGAACGAGAATCGCCCTTGACTACCCGGAGGTCTGCTCTTTCGGGCTGGCGTGTGTGCTTCTCTTCCTTCGCTCCCCCAGCCCAGAAAGCGGGATCGATGTCAGGGAATACATTGTCGCGGCGTTCGATCTCAGCCAGACGGGTTTCTTCTGCAGGAGTGAGCTGCCCGTTCGCGGCAAAGGACTCCCAGATGGCCTTGACCTCGTTGAACTGGTCGCTGTGGGTGAGGAACCGGGCCTCAGCGTAGTCGCGTGCAGCGCCTGTGGTAATCAGAAACTGCCAGTCAGACGACTCGAGCAGAAGGAGTTCCCGGCATAGCTGACGTGCTATGCGGCCGCCCAGTTCTGATGTCTGCCAATTGCCCCGTGTTGCGACCTCGCGCGTGAACAGCTCTGCTGGATAGATGTGAGTGTAGGTCCAACTCGTGTCCGGATTCATCCAGACCTCGTTGTTGCCTCCTGCGCCCCATGAACCCTCCGGCAGAGCAATAAAGCCAGCACGAGGATACTGGTCCAGATACTCTGAGCACGAGATCAATTCCAGGCCGGTGTCGTAGTCATGCATGATGCGCGCAATTGCCTCCAGCCACAGAGTGCCCTCAAACCACCAGTGTCCGAAGAGTTCGGCATCGAACGGCGCGCAGAGAATTGGTGGAATCGTGTCATCGAAGCCGGACTTGAGCGCTTCATACACCAGGTGGACGAAGTGCGAAGCGTGCGCCTTCACCCTTTCCGCTGCTTCCTTCGGATAATAGGGCTGTTTGTCTCCAAGATCGACTCGCGGCCCTGTCACTCGCCAGTACTGATGCCCACCTGGCCAGCGTTTCTTATGGAAATCAAGGTAGACTCCGTCGCCAGGATATCCAGATTCGCCTGACCAGACCTGGATTCCGGTTCGTGGGTCTCGCGGGAAGATGGTCGTTGCAAAGCGCTTATCGTACGGGCCATCGACGTAATAAGGCTGATAGAGCGATCGGTGACCTGCATGGGTCATGGCAACCGTCGGAGGATCTGTGGGAACGGCTCCATTGAGCAACTCGTACGGTGAAGGTACACGATGCCCTTGTTCGACCAGGTGCGTATCCACGAAGAAGAATTCGATGTCGCTTTCAGACAGAGCTTGTTCGACTCCGATGCGATCGAATCCCGAAGGGGTAGGCGATCCGTCGGCTGGCGCAACCGGGTAATTCCAAAATCCAGCAGGCCTATATCCGCACTCGGGAGCCCAGATTCCGCGTGGGTGACGACCCATATGACGCTTGTGTGTCTTCACTGCCGTTCGGATCTGCGCCCGTACGCTTTCATCTGTACCCAACAGGGGCATGTAGCCGTGGGTCGCCCCGCACGTGATGACATCAATCAGGCCAATCTCATTGAAGTGGCGGAAGCGAGCGATCATGTCACCATTCAGCGCCTGGAAATCATCGAGAGCTTCCTGGAAAAACCGATGCCAGAACCTGGCCGTTTCAGCGAAATGGTCCTCTCCTGACTGCATGAAGAACGCTTCATCTTCACGGGCAGCGACGATTTTGCGGGTCAGATACTTGGGAAACTCAGCGACAAATACCGGGTGCGAAAGCTGCTCCAAAAGAATAGGCGACAGGTTCAGATTGCACTGAAAGCGGATTCCATCGCGCTCCAGTCTGCCGAGCATGCGCAGCAGGGGAAGGTAGGTCTCGGCGGCAGCCTCGTGGAGCCACTCCATACCATGCGGCCAGGTACCGTGATTCACGACGTACGGCAGATGCGCATGCAGAGTAAAGGTGAGGTATCCCTTCGGCTGCTTCGCGGAATTTTTCTGAATCTGCGTCAAAACAGACCTCGCGGGGTTGTGAAGCTTTTGGGTTGACTTGTCGCTCTGGCTGGAATACTGAGTCTACACCAGAGTCCGGATGGAGAGAGTAAAAAAGCGGGCCCTGAGTAGCGAGCCCGCCTACAGCTTTGATGCTGAAAACAATAAAGAAGTTACTGCGGCTGATCCTGCATCGACCCGTCTGTTGAGCTCAGGGGCCGGCGACGCTGACGCGACGTAGTAGTGCTAACGCTGTCTGACGTGGGAACCCGGAGTGCAAGAGTGTTGGTCAGATTGAAGTTCACCATGCTCTCGGAAGGAATCTGAACCTGCTCTCCACGAGTGATGGTGTTTGCTCCGGCTCCAACTCCGGCGCCTGCTGCGGAACCGATCGCCGCACCTCGTCCACCGCCAGCGATGGCTCCGATGATGGCCCCG
>DASTSJ010000033.1:0-6216 GCA_035760765.1 Edaphobacter sp.
GCCGATCCAGCATGGCGCGAGTCGTGTAGCTCGCTGGGATGACTCGCTCGAACGCCGGAAACTTGCCCTCGATCGTGCGAGTCGCGATCTCGATCTGCTCGGTACGAAACACGACCTGGCCGCCATTTGCGATGATGTGCAGCTCCACGTCAGCCTCGTCGTCCACCGCCTTCATCACCCGACCGATCTCGATCATGGCGCCGCGCGGGATGATCACCTCGATCGGCGCGGCGGTTGGCTCGGGCAGTGCGACCGTACGGACGCTCAGCCGGTAGCCGTCAGCCGCAGCGAAGGTGGCCGCCGTGCCTTGCAGCCGGAGCAGCACGCCCGCCAGAACCGGTCGAGTGATCTCGCTGGCCGCCGCGAAGGCGACCTGGTCGATCAGCTCGCGGAGCAACGCCGGCGGAAACACAGCGTCGGGCTGTTTGTGAGCCGGAACCGTCGGGATGGTCGGGAACTCCGCCGCCTCGATACCCTTGATATTGGTCTCGAACCTGGCGCAGCGCAGCTGCACCGTCTGCGTTCGGTCTTCCACGGCCAGGCCAATCGCTTCGCCAGGCAGCCCGCCCGTCACATCCGCCAGCAGCCTGGCCGGAAGGGTGATGCCGCCCGGCGTCTCGATCGCAGCGCCGATTCGCACGGAGATCCCGATCTCCAAATTCGTCGCGGCCAACTTGACGTGCTCCATGCCGTCGCTCGCCAGCAGGACATTGGCGAGTATCGGCAGGGCGCTGCTCGCCGCGACGGCGTGCCCGATCACGCTCAAGCCCCACTTGAGCTGTTCTCGCGCGACGCTCCCCCGCAGTTCGCTTGTGGGAGCCGCCGACGCGTCCGAGGTGGATGCACATGCCGCGCGCGGCTTCCGCCGGGTTGTTGTGGCGGCAGTAGGGGCGACGATAGTGGTTGTCGTTGTCATGTGGATGTCCTTGCCTTTCTATGCTGACTCATACAGAGACGTAGTTAAGGGCGCGCGATGCCCGCGACAGAGGGAAGAGTAGGGAAGCGACGAGTGTCTACTCTGCGAAGCCCAGGCCGCGCTCGCGCATGCTGACGAAGCACCCGTGGCCGATGACCAGGTGATCCAGAACCTGCACATCGAGCAGCTTGCCCGCCTGGACGATCTCGCGCGTCACAAGCACGTCTTCGGGGCTGGGGGTCGGGTCGCGTAGAGTAGGGACAGAGACGCCATACATCGATTGCTCGATGCGGTTTTCCCCATCCCTCTCCCCAAACCGGACGTGAGACTTTCGCCTCATCCGGCTTTCCATCAGGTTGGTTTCTTCTGGCGATAGCCGTGTTCTGCGTGATGGCAATTCAGACACAGCGTTTCCAGGGCTTTGAGTTGGTGTGACTTTGTGCCTTTGATGTGGTGAACTTGCAACCGTTCCGTCTTACCGCATCGCACGCACGCAAAGCCGTCCCGCATCTTGGCTCGTAGCATCGTCTCGTGTAGCTCTCGTGGCTCGTTTCGGCTTGGTTTGCCGCTCGGTACCCCTACAGTTACCGTGTAGATGCTTTGGGCTGGGCCTGTCTCTCCCATCGGGTAGTCTGTGTACGTCGGTTCTCCCTCGAAGATGTAGGGATGCCTAAAGCCCTCCCTTCCCTTCTGTGGGTAGCGCCCGCGCTTCAGTTCCTGCCTGCTGGGAAGCCATTGATACGCGAAGAGTTTGCACTCCCCTTCTTGTATCTCGGCTGTCCATCGTGTTCTGTTGTGGATCACCCTGGTTTTGGATGTCACGAGTTCGTGGCTTCGGCTGCCCTTGTGCTTGTCGAGCAGCCAGCCCAGATAGCGATGCCACGTATACTTGGTGATTTCCTCGATGTCGCTCATCAGAGAGGTGTAGCGGTAATACTCCGCCCAGCCCTTGATGATCGCATTCAAGGTCGTCAGCCGGGTATACTCGTCCATCCAAGTCCAGTTTCTGGAAGTCAGGGCTTTGACCTTCTCTTTGATGCGTTCCTTTGCCTTGCCTGACGGTCTGAGATGCACCACCCAGCGTCCTTCTGGTTTCTTCCTCTGGATGTGAAAACCCAGGAAGGTGAAACCATCATTGACGTGGGTGATGAGCGTTTTCTCCTCCGACAGTTCAAGGTGCAGTTCACTCTCCAAGAAGTGTTTGATGTCCCGCTTGGTCGCTTCGACCTCGGCAATGCTGCCATTGCTGACAACCACAAAATCGTCGGCGTAGCGTACCATTCTGTAGTTGCCCATCCCTGCGAGCCTTCTTCGCCGCCGTTCGTTCTGGTCAGTTTCCCATCTCTCTGCCGCCCACCTGTCGAACTCGTTGAGATAGATGTTGGCGAGCAGTGGAGAGATGACGCCGCCTTGCGGTACTCCCTTGTCGGTTTCGGCAAAGAGACCTTGTTCCAGAACGCCGGCTTTGAGGAACTTCCAGAGCAGGTCAAGTATGTCCTTGTCCGCGATTCGTCGTCGAAGGATGCTCATCAGCTTGCGGTGATGAACCGTATCAAAGTAGCCTTTGATGTCTCCTTCAATGACGTAGTAGTGTTTTGCACTACCGTTGAACAGGGGCATAATGACCGCGATGGCATCCATCGTGCAGCGGCCCTTCCTGAACCCGTATGAGTGCAACTGGAAATCCGTCTCATAGATCGGGTCAAGGATTGCCCGCAGAGCTTCTTGAACGATGCGGTCACGTAGGGCTGGAATGCCCAACGGTCGCAGCTTTCCGTTGCTCTTTGGGATATACACTCGTCGGACGGGTTGTGGGTCATACGTTTTGTGCTTCAGGCTTTCCCGCAGAGTTGCGATCTGCTCCTCGTAGGTGTTCTTGAAGTAGTCGCGTGTTTTCCCATCAACACCGCCGGTCGAGCTACCGGGCCGTGCCAGAACCGCATCGGCCGCGCAGCGTAGCCAGTAGTCCCAATGCATCAGACTGTACAGGTTGGTGAACCTGTGCTCTGGACTACGCTGCGCGGTTGTCGCCAGGGTCATTTGCTTTTGGGCCATCTTTGTCAGGCTCATACGTCCTTCCTCCGGCTTAGTTCGCTTCTGACCAGCATTGAACCTAACTGCCTCCCTTCGCCATCTCGTCGGTTTGTGGCCGACCGCAGACTACTACGGAGGCTCCGCCCCACATACGGCATTGGTCGCAGGTTGACCTACTCCCGTGCGGGAGAGCGACGATCCGTTCACGTCGGTGGTGTTTTGCTCAAGTATGGGGTTTGGCTGGCGTTGCAGTCGGATACATGCCCATACCGTTGCATAGTCATTCCTCAGTGTTGGGATCTACGTATGTGGTTCCCAAGTTCACAGAGATAGCATCGGCACGTTGCGGTAGGTCTTGCCTGTACGCCTAGCTCGGCTCTTCGCCTTGCTCGTTACCGGGGACATCAGGGTGTGATGGAGTGCTGATGTCCTGCCCCTCAGAGACTACTTCTGCCCATCAGAAACAGAAGTTCCGGTAACTCCACCCTCGTCCTACACTCAGCGGGTGGTCCAACCTTCGACGCTTCAGACGGCAATTTCTTGCGTGACCATGGCAACGCTCTGGCTAGCAGTACACAAAGCAGTAGGTTGCGTTGTTACCACATTGTCGGGGGAGCTTCAGACACCCATCTACCTCTGGTCCGTGCGCCTGTCCCCCTAGCCACCTGTACACTCCTTACAGGGTTCCGCATTGGAACGCTCTATCTATGCGCTTCTTGGCGCACCCGAGGGGTGGTTGTGGACGACGATTAGCGCGGCGCTGTTGCGCTTGAGCGCCGGCTTGAAGACCTCGCCCACGCGGATGAGTGCGGCGTTGAGCGAGCCAACGTAGACGGTGCTAATGCCCTGGAGCCGGTTTTTGGTATCGAGCAACACGGTGCGCAGATGCTCCTGGTCGTTGTAGTAGGGACAGGCTGCACCTTCCCAGTATCGGGCGTGTTTTCCCATCCCCCTACTGCCGAACCGGACGTGCAGGTTTCCCTGCATCCGGCTCTAGGTGAGGATAGCTTTTCAGCTCGTCCGGCCAACCTGCATAGCGGTTAAGTGGTGGTGGCACGTGTTACAGACCGTTTTGAGGTTCTCTAGCACGTGTCCTCCATCAGGGTCAATGTGATGACATTCGAGGTCATGCACATCGCCCCTTTTCCGCTGCGACTTGTAGCCGCATTCTGTACATGTATAGTGGTCCCGCCAAAAGACCTCCCTCCGTCGAAGCAGGTAGAGGCTGGTGTACTCCTCATTCTTTTGCGGGATGACTTCTGCAAGTGCGATTACTTCATCAGCCGTGTAGAAGTCTGTGGTTCGCGGTCGTCCGACTGATGCCGTTCCTTGCAGGTCGAATGCTCCTGGTATTTTCGCCCCGCGATAGGTCCAGTAGCAACCTGTGGATATGACTGCCATCGGGAGTATCCCCAGCCGGTAGTCTTTCTCCACCTGGATCGAGGGAGTGAGCCAGTTGGTGTAGCGGTACCATTTCCCGAGATTGGCACACTCGGCGATCGGCCGAAAGTGCGTCTCGTAGGTGGTGCGTTTTCCAGCTGGCGTATACCTTCGTAGCATCCGATGCACTTTCTTGATGCTCCAATTGCTTAGAGCTGAGAAGGTGCGTTTGGCGTTGCCCCAGCGATGATAATTTGCCCATCCTTCAATCAGCCAATTCAGGGTTCTTATCCGATCGGTTAGGGGTAGGTAATCTAACCGACGATGGGTGAGTTCGCGTATACGCCGCTTAAAGGCTTCCACCGACTTCTGCGCCGGGATTTGGTACGGCATCAGTTGTGCGGGGTTACTCCTTCGTGGTGCGACCAGCGTTCGCACACCCAGGAAATCAAACCCATCAGTGACCTTTGTTATCAGGGTTTTCTCTTCGCTGAGGGTCATCTGTAGTTCGTGGTGAATGTACGCAGTGAGTTCCTGCTTCAGCGTGGCCGCTTGTTCTTCCGTGCTCCGCAACAGCACGACAAAATCGTCAGCGTAGCGGATATAGCGCACATACGCCAGTTCTCCGTTATGCTGCCGCTTATAGCGTGTGTGTTGGTCCACGGCGTGGAAGCGGGTATGAAACCACGCATCGAGGCTATGCATGTATACATTCGCCAGCAGTGGCGATACAATTCCGCCTTGGGGTGTGCCTGTGTTTGTCTCCGAGTACTGGAAGTCTTCCAAGACGCCCGCCCGTAGCATCTGCCATAGCAGCGCTAAGAGCCGTTTGTCTGCGAGCGACCGCCGCAGCTCGTGCATGAGACGGGTGTGGTTAATGGTCCCAAAGCAGTTTTGGATATCGCCTTCGATGACGATGGTGTAGGAGCGACTGGCGTACAAGAAATAATACGCCTCAGCAAGCGCATCCCACGTGCAGCGGTTGGGCCGGAACCCATACGAGCACGGTAGAAAGCGAGCCTCGAAAATCGGCTCAATGACCATCCGGACCAGCTGCTGGACCACGCGGTCCTTCAGGGTCGGGATGCCCAAAGGTCGTTTCTTGCCGTTGGGTTTGGGGATGTACACGCGGCGAGCCGGTTGGGGATGGTACGTGTGGGTTGCTAGTTCCTCCTGAATGGAGTCCACCAGCTTGGCTCGTTCGTTCCCCTCCCGAAGCGTGTTGCGCGTCACCCCATCAATCCCAGCAGTGCGGCTGCCTTTATTTCTGAGTATCCGGTCGAGTGCCTCTTCCACCCAATGCCGTCTGGTCAGATACTTGTACAGTGCAGTGAACCGGGTGTCCGGTTCATTCCTGGCCTTGGCGTAGAGCATCGCTTGGAGTCTCTGCACTTCGCTATCTATGCATGTATCCAGCATAGACTGCCTCCTTTCGTCGGCTATCGTGCAGGCTTATCCGGACGCTCGGGTCCTCACTGGACCCCCTTCGCCCTGAGGTGGGCTTTCCCCACCGCTATTGACTACTACGGGGTCCTCCGTCCTTGCCTGGGCACCTCAGATGCAGCTATCCCAGTCCACGCCGTCGCGGAACGGCCCAGGCAAGTTCCCAAGTTCCAGTCGTGTGTCTCTCCCTAGACGTAGGCTCCATCTGTACCCCGGTAGTTGTTCTGCCAGTTGTACCTCTGTACTGACAGACTGGGTCGTTGACCCATCCCCTCCCACACCTCGACGGGTCGGGGCCAACTACAATCCCGTACCATCCCTATTGTTTGCAGTACGGTTAATGGTAACGAGGCGTCGAACGATGGTTCGTACTCCTAGCCTTATCTAGGCGCGGCTGCGGCCTCGCCGAGTAATAGGGTGTCTCGGTTCTGCCTACAGTACCC
>DASTSJ010000034.1:0-3951 GCA_035760765.1 Edaphobacter sp.
CGGAACTTCTCCACGGCGATCGCACTCATCTCCAATGACGCCATCGTCTTCATCGACGCGAAGGGCATCGAAGGACATTACGACGAGCTGTACCACAACCTGCCCGAACAGCTTGCGACGCGCTTGCGAACGTCGCTGCTGCGTGCCGTTGACCAGGCCATCAGCACGACTGACCGTCTTCCGCCAGACCTGCGCCGTGCCGAGGTTTTTTTTTCTTGGCGTGACCTTCAAGCAAGTAGTGGTGACCGACGGCACAGCGCTCAGGGAACTGACGAACGGAACACCAGAGTGGAACAGCGAGCGGTGGCAATCTGACGTGCTCACGCCCGCGCGGATGTTTTTCCCTGCCATCTACGAGCTGGAATCCATGGTCGCCTTGGCCACTGCTACACGAACGCCGCTCAGCCAGCTGATTCGAGAGTTTTCCACCGACAACGCCCAACCTGCAACACGAAAACTCCTGCTTGAGCAGCATGTGACGGCGCGCACAGCTGCGCTCGATGCTCCCATGGTTGTTCAAGAGGCCGCCGCGCGGCTGCGCCGCTGACGCACATGCGCGTCGGAGCCCGAGTTTCCTTAACGTCGCCGGGCGCACTCCGCGGCTCACAACTTTTTTCCGCGATAAATAAATGAGAGGGTGGAAACAGCTCGGCGCAGGTGCGTCGACGCGAAAGCCGCCCCAAAACGGAGATTAAGTTGATGAAAATAAACGAGAAGAAGAATACCCCAGCCGTTGGGCCGAGCGTGTTGAGCGCCAAGGACGAGCAGGGTAAAGAGTGGTGGCGCATGGTCCACGCCGATCGACGCACGTCAGTTTGGGTGCTAGACAGAGCGGTTCTGCACAAGTGGATACGTGACCAGGGCTACACCCGGTTCGTGGAGGACGGGGACCTGAAGCTGTTCCCGGAAGATCCGAGCTCACCTGCAGGCGAGCAGGAAACATCGTTGTAGTGGACCGTGATAGGCGCCTGCACATGATCATGGAGTGGTGGCCGATGGGTAGCTCGGTTTGTGCCACGATCAGGACGACCCCACCATGTTTCTCGATGCGCGTGTGTCGCGTTCCCCGCCCTCGGAAAATGGGCAGCCTCGACCTTGGTTCCCATACCGAGAACACTTGACCTCCCCGAACACTGCTACTAAGATGTTCCCAAAATGGGAACATGTCGCATGAAGTTGATCGGCCGGGACAAGCTGAAACGTGGTACGGAGGAAGTGGATCGCTGGCTCCTAAGCTGGTGCTCCGAGGTGGCCCATGCCCACTGGCGGCGGCCAGAGGACATCACCGAACAGTTTCCGAACGCGCGCACGAGATCCGGGTGCCTCTTCGTCTTCCCGGTCGGGGCCAGCGGGTACTGGCTGCGGCTCCAGGTCGCCTTTGCACAGGGCGTAGCCCTGATCCTCGAAATGAACAATATCGACACTCCTTATGGACGCTAAGGTTATCCGCACCGAAGAACAGTACCTCGCCTACCTGCGGGAGGTGCAAGATCTCATGGCGCGCCAGCCTGCAGCGGGTTCCGCGGAGGGCGACCGGCTCGAACTTCTTACCGTCCTGATCGAGGCGTACGAGAACAGCAAATTTCCGATCGAGAGCCCCGAACCTGTTGATGCCATCCTCTTCCGTATGCAAGAGAAGGGGCTCAAGCAGGCCGACCTTGTCGCGTACTTCGGCACGCGCAGCAGGGTGTCTGAAGTCCTAGCGCATAAGCGACCACTCACCGTCCAGATGATCCGGGCGCTGTCTATTGGACTCGGCATCTCGGCTGAGACGTTGGTTGGGCTGTCCGCTCCGGAAGATTACGCCACGCAGAGCAAGACGAGCGTGGATTGGTCGAAGTTTCCCTTCAAGGAGATGGCGCGTCGCGGGTGGCTGTCGGACCTCTCCGCGAAAGCGAAGACCAGTGTCGAGGAGCTGGTGAAGAGGTTCATCGAGGATGCCGGACTCCAATTCGGGGCTGCAGCATTCCGCCGCAACATCGGCGGTGAGGCAGTTTCTCCGACGACTAGGTATGCGCTCTATGCGTGGCTCGCTCGTGTGATTCAGCAGGCGCGCTCCATGAAGCCGAGGCTGGGTCCCTTTGAGCCCGATAGACTATCCGCGGGCTTCCTGCGTGAGCTGGCTCAGCTCAGCTGGTCTGAGCGGGGCCCACTGCTGGCGGTCGAGTTCTTGGAGGATCACGGCATCGCAGTGGTGATCGAGCCTCACCTCAGGGGGACTCAGCTTGACGGCGCCGCGTTGAAGGATGCGGACGGCACCCCCATCGTTGGGTTGACACTGCGGTATGACAGGCTCGACAACTTCTGGTTCACGCTGGTCCACGAGGTCGCACACGTCTGGAAGCACGTCGGCAACGACGAGGCCTTCTTGGATGACTTGGACGCGTCGTCCGAAGACCGACGGGAGGCGGAGGCGAACCGACTGGCGCGCGAAGCTTTCATTCCGAGGGTCATGTGGCGCCGGAGCGAGGCGTATCTTTCCCCTAGTAGGGAGACGATCGAAAAGCTAGCGAGAGAGCTTCGGATACACCCGGCCATCGTCGCCGGCAGGCTCCGAAAGGAGTCCAGCAACTACACGGCGTTCTCCGATTTGGTTGGGCAGCAGCAAGTTCGGTCGTTCTTTTCGCCTTCGAGTGAGGTGTGACATGACTCCGAAGTATCTCCCGATCCTGAAGTCTCTTACGAGCGAGTACGAAGCGTCCAAGCACATGGACGTTGAGCACGCCGCAGTCATTCACCCACTCTTCGATGTTCCCGTCATCAGCGAGAACAGGCAGAAGGCGAAGAAGTACAGGAACAGCCTCACGCCGGTATCGGACTACTTGGACGAAGTCGCCGAAAGCATCGGGAAGTATTGGAAGGGGGGCCTGGTGCTTGCCGACGCCTTCAACTGGGCGCCTGACGCTTCGGTTGAGACCGGGGAGCATGCACTCGCTTACCTCCATGCCAGTCTCAAGGGGCAGGGAGTTACGGTGGTGCCGGTGGTCGGATATGACCGCTGGGACGATCAGCTTTACCAACTCACGATGCGCGGCCTCGATCTGTCGGGCGCCTCCTATGTCTGTCTCCGCCTGGAGGCCAGCGCGGTCGAGGACGCGGCAGAGCCGGACGTCTTCCACGACCGCATGGACGAGATGCTTGAAGACATGCATCTGAGCCCGGCGGAGTGCGCCGTCCTGCTCGACCTTGGCGACCTGACGACTAAGCCGCTGATCGACATCATCAGTGATGCAACCCGCGTGCTGGAGCTGCTCAGTGGGTACGGGTTCCGGTACATCGCGACTGCAGGGTCGTCGATGCCCAGGTCGGTCGACTTGGCGGTTAAGAAGAAGGACAGCACTGCGCAGGTGATCCGCAAGGAAATGCTGCTGTGGCAGGCGCTTCGCACGGAATTCAGCGGCATCCCGTTGGTGTTCGGTGACTACGGCGTACGTGGCCCCGGCTCGAATGATGCTATTCGCAACCCTAACGCCAACGCGAAGATCCGTTACACGTGCGACAAGGCGTTCCTCGTCTCGCGCGGCCACTCGGTTGCCGGTGGGTGGGCATCGCAGATGCCGAAGGTCGCGGCTGAAATCGTCAAGGCGAAAGAGTTTCTGCCCGGCTTCAGCTGGGGTGACCGGGTCATCGCCGATTGCAGCAACGGCCTGCCTGTGAAGAACGGCCATGGAAAGTGGATCGCGTACGACACTAGCCACCACCTGGCATTTGTAGTCGAAGAGGTGCGGGAGTTCGAGCGCGTCCTGGCCTCTGCCACCAGCGCCACGACGGCCTGATACGGGCTTCGCTGCTCCAGCGTCGCAGGTGGCGACGCCGCAAAAGACCTCCTTCGGAAGCCTTACCTACAGACACGCCCCGGTCAATCCCCCTCACCCGAGTCCACTCTTTTCTGGAAACTGACGTTGCTGCCATCGTCGCTTGAACGCCAGCGGCGGCAGATGACCGATGGCG
>DASTSJ010000035.1:0-11400 GCA_035760765.1 Edaphobacter sp.
TCGCCGAGCGTGATTCCTTCTATCTCTCGACCGTCAGTGAGACAGGCTGGCCGTACATCCAGCATCGCGGAGGTGAGGCTGGTTTCCTGCACGTTCTCGACGAGAGCACGATCGCATTCGCGGATTACCGCGGCAACCGCCAGTACATTACCCTCGGCAATCTCGATCACGACAATCGCGTCGCTCTCTTCCTGATGGATTATCCCTCGCGAACTCGCCTCAAGATACTGGGTCTCGCCACGGTCTACGAAGGACAGGATGCAAAGACGTACCTTGATCAGCTCACAACGCCTGACGATCGCAAGCTCACCGAGCGGGTCATCACAATCCGGGTTGAAGGCTTCGACTGGAACTGCCAGCAGCACATCACTCCCCGCTACACCGAGGACCAGGTCGTTCAGATAATGGCGCCTGTACGAAAGCGACTCGCTGACCTGGAAGAAGAAAACAAAAGATTGCTGGTGGAGCTCAAAGATCGATCTATAGTGCCGGAATAAGGTGCTGTACCCTGCGGCCGCGGTCACATCATGCGAAATCGCTCTCGCATCAGGCGCTGAAATCTGGGTCTCCAGATCAGGTCGTAGGCAAGTTCTTTGCCCGGAAACATCGTAAGCGCAGCCTTGCGGGCATCTGCAATCATCTGCGATGCCTCGTCTACGGACAGGCTTCTGTCCTGGGCGATGACCTGCATCACCATGTTCATCATCATCTGCAGACGACGAATGAGCTTCTGCTCCTCGATCTGCTCTTCTGTTCGTGGGGGGATGACTTCCTGCTTCGTCTGCTTCAGATCCTGCTTCTCCATCGGCCCGCCTCCGTTTCCTCCAACCGTACTCCTCCTTAAGACGGTCTGCATGCAGAACAAGGAAGGAGAATCCGCTAAGATGCGGGCCGATGATCGCGCTTAAGGGTGCTCCGGATAAATCCGCCGTCGCACCAGAGAAGCAATTCCCGCCGCGCCTGTCCCCAGGAGCAGCAGAGTTCCTGGCTCGGGAGTAGCCGTAATCTGCCCGCGGATCTCACCGCCGGGAAACTCCGCGTCATGGATATTCGTATAAGCACTACCGTTGTTCATTCCCGCAATCAGAGCGGCCTCCGTACCTCCTCCACTGAACGCAAAGGTGGAAAGGTCGATCGTTGCGGTGTACGTGCCCGACGTCGTGTTCGGAAAGCCGGCGAACGGAACCCATACCGGAGCGTTCGTTCCCTGCGCTGCACAGCAATGAATATGAGCCGCAGCAGCCGGACCGCCGGTCAGGCCGGAGAAAGTAACGTTGATCTGGAGAATATTGCCCGTGAGCGCGAACGTTGCCATTCCCGTCGCGGTCGATTGGTTTGGTGGGGTCTCTCCAGCCCCGGTGAGTAAGGCGCTGTAAGTCAGCGTGTCGGCGAAGACTGGGGACGCAAGGGAAATCGCGCCGGCCAGAGCACATCCTGTCAGCAGCTTCTTCCATGGAGTCATGGCGATGCTCCTCTCAAATCAGAGTCAGAGGGGGCCCGGGACATACGGAATCTGCTGAGCTTGGATGCTGTTTTGACGTCCTGCACCTGTACAAAATCGGCTCGGGGTCAGAAATCCGGATCGTCTGCAGCGAAGATGGTGCGTACGCTGCCGTTCCGGTCGAGCAGAAAGGTCGTCAGCCCAAACTCATCTGTTCGAAACAAACGGGTTCCTTCCCCCGCGATTCTCGAGATGACCTCCGGCCTTGGATGCCCGAAGTTGTTGTTCCTCCCGACCGAGATCACAGCGTCTTTCGGAGCCAGTGCATCGAGAAACCCCGCTGTCGAAGATGTCCGGCTGCCATGATGACCCACCTTCAACAGCGTCACAGGAGCCAGTCCACGCGCCAGCATGGCCTCTTCGCTGGCCGCCTCGGCATCGCCCTCCAGCAAGACTGAGGATCTTCCATACTCCAGACGCATTACGAGAGAATCGTTGTTCGAAGGCTCACCCGCATTTGTATAACTCCGCTCCGGCGCCAGCACCTTCATCTCCGCACCTGCCCACCGCACGCTGTCTCCCGCACGCAGATGCCGTACCCGCACACCCAGCGATTCAGCCTCTTCCAGCAGCTGGCGATACGCCTCCGAGTCAGGATCGGTCGCCACCCAAAGCTCGCGTGGCCTGAAATTCTGCATGACCGCCGGCATGCCTCCCATGTGATCGCTGTGAGCATGGCTCAGCACCAGCACATCCAGTCTGCGAATCTGCCGCGACCACAGGTAAGGCGACACCACTTCCTCACCGACGTCGAAGCCGCTCGCTGCCGACGCAACTTCCCGTACGCCCCCCACGGGGCCCCCCGCATCCACCAGCATCGTCCTGCCTTCAGGGCTTACAACGAGCAGCGAATCCCCCTGTCCGACATCAAGCGCCGTTAACTCTAACGCATCGTGCTCAACTATCGCAGACTCCGGCCACAGTACCGCAGCGAGTACGCCCGGCAGAACGGCTATCGCAACCCACATTCCCATTCGCGACCGCCGTACAGCCCAGCAGCAGAACGCCCAGCAGCCCACCGCCAGAGCACAAATCCACCACTCCGGTGCAGGCACCCGAATGTCCGCAGAGCGGACCTGGCTCACCCACCCAATCGTCCATACGATTCCATGCAGCAGCAGCGCCGTCACAGCCGCAGGAACAACCGCTACCCATGTTCCTATCAATGCAGCGCAAAACGTAATCATCGCTGCCGGTGCTAGGAGGCTTATCAGCGGCACCGTAAGCATATTCGAAGGAAGCGCAAACAACGTAGCGCGATGAAAATACACCGCCATCGGTAGCGCCATCACCGTCTCCGCGATGAGGCCAATCAGTGCAAGCTCCATCACGACCAGCACCGCACGAACCATACGCATCGGTACATTGCGCGACCATCGTCCCGCTACGCCTGCAACAGCTTCGCTCCACATCCGCAGCATGACTCTAAACTGCGCGACTCTCGGAGCAAGCACCGGGTCAAGCCACAAGTCTCCTAGCCCCCGTGTAGCCCGTGCGTACGGCAGAAACGTTCGTTCGCCGATCGGAACAGCAATTCCTGCAATCGCCACAATCGCGAGAAACGTCATCTGGAAGCTCGCTTCAAACAAGCTCGACGGCGCCCACACCAGCTCCGCCAGGGCGGCTGCTCCCAGTGCATTCAACACGCCGCCCTTCCGTGAAAGCAGACGAGCCACCAGAAACACCGCCGTCATAAACAAGGCACGCTGCACCGGGGCTCCAAACCCGGTCAGCAGCGCATAAAAGGTCGTCAGACTCAGCGTGGTAAGAGTGGCAAGCCAGCGACGGATTCGAAGCTTCTGTGCCAGCCAGTAGAGCAGACCCGCCAGCAGAGCCACATGCATCCCCGACACCACGAACAGGTGAAAGGTCCCCGTGCGCTCAAATCCCAGCCGCAGCGAATGATCCAGCCGCGTGCGGTCGCCGAAGATCATCGCGTTCAACATGCCTGCATCTTCTTCCGTCAGCCGCATCGCAACGGGCAAACGAAGATTTGCCTGCGACCGTGCTGCCCGCATCATCCTGTCTGACGTCCACTGTTGAGCGGCGTCGATGCGGCATCGTAAACCCGCGGCTCGTTCTCCCAGCACATGTACTTTTGCAGCACGAGCTGTTCCGCGAGCAGCGATGCCCTGCGCCAGAAGATAATCCGCATACTGCCACGCTCCAGGTTCGTGATACCGCTCCGGAGCTCTCAGACGCAGCGGTACTTCAACCTCATCGCCGCAAGCAAGCGAGGGCAACCCGCCCTCCTCCGCGATCACCGTCGCGCGCACGCCTCCCGCGATCGGAACCATGCGCGAAACATCCGGAGTAACCTCCTCGATCTCGTCAACGGCAAGATCCACGGACAACGCGGAGGATGAACTCCGCTCTGCCTCTGCTTCCGACGAAGGATCTTTATCAGCGCTTTGCTCCGCAGCCGGTGCCAGAACACGCACGCGCACCACATGTCCACGCACCTGCCGGCTCAGCCCGTCGGCGTACTGCAGAAGTTCCTTCTGCGCAGAAGGAACAGGACGAATATGCCAGCACCACATGCCAGCCATGACCCATAATGCAGCGACAGGAACGACCGCGACACGCAAAGCTTTTTGCAACGCCAACACCGCAATCGCAAACAGAAGCGCCAGTGAGAGCACAAGCAGGGAAGCCGGCTGCCAGTTTCGCGCAGCCACCAGGCCAACGGCGAAGCAGCATGCCGCAGCCAGCAGCGGCGCTCGCCGCAGCTCCAATGGCTCCATTCCCTCTGTGGCCTGATCGTTCTCTGCGTGGCCCCTCAGAACTTTGCTCCCGCGCTTACTCGCGCATCAACGCTTCAAAACCGTAACCGTCTCCTGATGAAAGGTCTGCGGAAACAGATCGACGAGATGCACCTGGATTACCTTGTAGCCGGAGTCTACCATCATGCGCAGATCGCGTCCGAGCGTCGCAGGATCGCACGAGATGTACACCAGCTCCGCCGCCTTTACTCGCGCAAGCAGAGAACACACTTCGGCCCCCACACCCGCGCGCGGGGGATCCATCACGATCAGCTCCGGACGATCGCGCTCCAGCACAGCCTGTCGCAGAAAATCCAGGGTCGTGGCGGCAACAGCGCGTCTTCCGGTACCGCGAAAGTTTGCTTCCAGATTGCCCTTCTGTGCCTCGACGGCAACCACCTCATCAAAGCTCGTCGCCAGCACGCGCGAGAACAAACCCACGCCCGCATAGAGATCCCATGCCAGCCTGCCGCTTCGTCCTTCGGTCGCCAGTTGCACCAGCTTCGGAACCATGAAGCGATTTACCTGGAAGAAGCTTCCTCGTCCCACCCAGTAGCTCTCGTCACCTACCTTGTACGACAGACCGCCCGCGCCCCACTCCGCTCCAGCTTTCGCGCGCTGCACCTTGCGGCTGCTCGCCGAACTTTCAAGGATCTGCACGCCGGCTCCGGCCAACTCCGGGACCTTCGCCTGCACGGCTGTACACAAAGCCTCAAAGTCCTTGGCGGGCTGTGCTGTTACAAACAGCGTCATCTGCAGCTTCTGCTCATCCGCCGTAGCGAAGAACTCCACCTCGCGAATCGCCACAGCCCACTGCGAAAGCGTCTCAATGCCCTCAAGCAACGCCTGAGCACCGCGCCACAGCAAAGGTGCGGCTATCGGGCACATCTCGATCGGCAGAAACTCCGTCGAGCCACGCCGCAGGTATCCAACGCGCAACTGGCCTTCCGCGAACGCTACGCGCATCCGTATGCGATTTCTGTACTCCCACGCTTCTGCGGAGTGGGTTTCTATCTTCGGCAGCTCATCCAGCCCTGCTCGCTCCAACGTCTCCTGCAGGATCTCCTGCTTCACCTCGAGCTGTGCGTCGTACCCAGCGTGCTGATACTGGCAACCTCCACACGCTCCGAAATGTATGCACCGCGGCTTCACTCGATCCGGCGAACGTTTCTCTACCTGCACCAGCGAAGCCTCTCGCACACCGCCTCTGCCCGCGCCTAACTCTGCTTCGACGACCTCTCCCGGCAGCGTAAACGGCACAAAGACGCTCTCCACCCCGGCTGCGCTAGCCACTCGCGCCAGCCCAGCACCTCCGTAAACGATCTTTTCAATCGAAAGCTTCATCGTGGTTCGGCAATCTTATCCGAGCGACATATAGAACAGGCTCAGCCGTGGCAGCTTTCGCGCTTCCAGTAGCTTCTTCTGCATAAACTGCTGCTGAACCTGCTTGATCTGGACCGCCTGCATCTTCCCGCGATACGGCGCCAGCTCCCGCGTAGCCTGTTCGCGCAGCGCCGTCAGCTCGCTCTCCTCAGCCGCCGTCAGCAGCGCGGCAAAGATCTTTTCTTCCAGCACAGTTAAAGTTTGATCCAGCTCTTCCAGACGCATCGAGGGGTCCACGCGCAGACCCGCGGCCAGCGCCCGCAATCGCGCAGCAGCCTCGGTGACCACGGTGTCTGCAGGCGCGTCGATCTTCGCTGCTTCCAGCGCACCTGCGTTCTGCTCCAGGTAACTTGCGACACGCTCATTCTCAAACCCGCTGTCCGCAGGCACTTCGCTCGAGTTCTCCTTGGAAGCGCCAATCGCGGCCTCCATCGCTTGCTCCATCGCCTCCATCACGCTCTGCGCGCACCACCCAAGCCCATTTACCTTGCGCATGCGGCCGGCCGAGCGCCGCGCGCGTTCATCGTATTTATCGAAGGCATTGTCGATCCCGCGGAGCACAGCCTCCAGCGGAATTCCCGCCTCGCGCCACGTCTCAATCAGAGCCCAATCGAGCGTCGACAGCATCAGCAGTGACCCTCGCCTCTGCTGGAACCGCTCCTCGATCTCCGTAAAGTAATTGAAATAATTCCGCATCTACTTTCCTGCTGCAGTTCTCGCTGCCTTTCCCCAATCTTTTCCTGAGGAGCTAGCTAAGCTCTCTCACTCCACCCGAGAGCACCGTTCGTCGTACCCCATCATTGCCATCCACCTGCAGAAATCCATGCGCATCCAGGCCGGCAGTGACACCTTCGTATCCCCCCGCCTCTTCCACCCGGACTCGCTTGCCCTGCACCCAGCTTGAGGCTGCGGTAAATCGCTCCAGCAGGCCGCTCCCACCCTTAACCTCCAGCAGGTTCAGCTCTCGATCGAGAGAGCGTAGCAGCTCAACCAACAACGGCTCACGTCGCACGTGCGCGCCGCCTGCGAGGTATAGCGACGTTGCGACGTTTGCGATCTCTTCAGGAAACTTCCGATGGTTCAGATTAAGCCCAATCCCGATCACAGCGTACCGCAGCGCCGCTTCTGTCCCCCCGGCGTCACCTGGCGCAACCGCAGTCTCAACCAGGATTCCCCCAAACTTTTTTCCATTCACCAGCAGGTCGTTCGGCCAGCGAATGTCTGCACTCACACCGGTTGTCTTTGTGACTGCATCTTTTACGGCCATCCCCGTCGCCAGCGAAATCCAAAGAGCCAGTCGCATCGGCAATCGTGGCGTAACCAAAACACTCACATATAAGCCATCGCCTGCAGCAGAGTGCCAGCTATGTCCTCCGCGCCCTCGGCCTGCCGTCTGCTCGTCGGCAATCCACACGCCTGTGGTCGCACCCGCCTGTGCGGCTTCGAGCGCTATCGTATTCGTCGAACCGACGGACCGCAGATGCAAAACGGTTCCGGTAAACTGTGTCTCTGTAATCCCCGCCTCGATCTCGCGGATATCGAAATCACTCACAGCTAGTACACGTCCGCCGTAATCCGCATGCTTAGGTCGACCGCAGTCGCCGAGTGCGTCAGTGCGCCAACGGAGACGAAGTCCACCCCTGCAAGCGCGTACTGGCGCACCGTCTTCAGGCTCATATTTCCGGATGACTCAATCGTGGTCTCCGGCAGTGCAGCGCGAATCTTCTTGACTGCCTTCTTCGTCTGCGCAGGAGTCATATTGTCCAGCAGAATCGAGGGCGCGCCTCCGGCAATCGCCTGCTCCAGCTCCGCATCGCTGCGAACTTCAACCTGCACCACCTGACCGGGCTTATGGCCCTTCATGGCCTTCTCCAGAACCACAGGCAGGCCGCCGCCCAATGAGATGTGGTTGTTCTTGATCAGAATTCCATCCTGCAGGTCGAGCCGGTGATTCACGCCTCCGCCGCAGCAGACGGCATACTTATCCAGCGCGCGCAGTCCGGGAATCGTCTTGCGGGTATCGAGCACCCTGGTCTTCGTCTTGGCGAGGACGTTCACAAACTCCCGCGTCAGCGTCGCAATGCCGCACATCCTCTGCATCAGATTCAGAATCACGCGCTCCGTCGAGAGCAGCGCCGCCGCATTATGCCGGATCACTGCCAGCGGCTGGCCGGCCTTGACCTGAACGCCGTCAAATATCTCCGGATGGCTGATGACCTCAAACCGTCCCATCGGGGTGCGGCTCATCTTGCCGAAGATATCGAGGATGACCGGAATGGAGCCCAGCCCGGATACAGTACATGCCTGCTTGGCAAGAATCGTGCCCGTAGCACGCAGCTTCGGGTCAATCGTCAATGCGGTGGTTACGTCGCGATCTACTTTGTCTTCGGCCAATGCTGCTTCAAGGATGGTGCGTATCCGCTTGCTCTTCCAGTCCATGCTGTAATCCTAAACCTCTCAGATGCATCTCACAGCCAGGAGATTGGATGCCCGTTCCTATGCCAATGCCACTTTCTGTTCAGTTCGCGTATCTATTTATGCTGGGGCTGCCAATCGCCTGTGTCGCCTGGACGGTAACCCACGAAGAGGTCTTCCGGGAGCCGCGCGAGTGGTGCCGCGACCGCAGTCAGAATTGCCGATCCCTCCTCCGCAGGAAGTTCTTCTACCTCTTCACCTGCGAATACTGCTTCAGCCACTACGTCGCCGCGTTCTTCCTGCTCGTCACCGGCTTCCAGCTGCTCTACACCGGCTGGCGAGGCTACCTGATCGCCTGGTTCGCCCTCGTCTGGGTGGCAAACGTCTACATGAGCTTCTTCAACCGTCTCCGCCTCGACATTAAGCACGAAAATGTAGCCATCGCAGTCGAGCAGACCAAGGTGGAAGATCAGCCTTCCGCCTCTCCTCTTCACAAGCCCTAACCCGTGTCGATATTGATGCAGGTGTTAGATTTCTCGCGCAGAAAAGTGTCATCCTGAGCGGAGCGCAGCGAAGTCGAAGGATCCGCGGTTTTGCCAACTCATCCCATGAACCTCCCACAACGACGTAGTCGCTAAAGTCGTCATTCTGAGCCGCAGGCGAAGAATCCCTGTATTTTGCCCGTACCGGCTACACGGCGTCGGGTACGACAGGCCTCTTACTCTATCGCGGCCGAAAAATTCCGGTTTACCGCAAAACCACGCTCCCCATCCACCCGGGTTTAAGCCGACGGCAAAGCCTCCAGCGCCGCCTTCGCCTTCTCGTGCAGCATCTTCGTCTCCGCCGCCTGCTTCCGCAAGCCCTCGACGATATGGGCCGGAGCCTTCGCCATAAAGGCCTCATTGCCCAGCTGCCGTTCTGCCGCAGTCAGCCCCTTCTCCAGCTTGGCCAGCTCTTTGGACAGCCGCTCGCGCTCTGCAGCGACATCGATCTGGCGCTCGTAAACCACCGCCACATCAAAGCTCGCCGTCGCGCGCGCATTGCTGCCTGACACTGGTTCGTCAGCAAACTCTACATCCGACACCCGAGCCATCTTCGCCAGCATGTCGCGATTTCCATCCACCAGCGCAACCACGCGATTCTCCGCATGCAGCCGGATCGGAGCCGTCTCCTTCTCCGGAACCCCAAGCTCCTTCCTGAGTGCCCGGACGGTCGTAATCAGCTCCTGTAGCGTAGCCATCGCGGCCACGGAAGCCTCATCCGCGGCAAAGTCCTGAGCTTGGGGATAGCGCGTCAGCGCAATCGACTTCGCCGGAGCCTTACCCTCATACAGCGCATGCCACAGCTCCTCGGTCAGGAACGGCATAAACGGACTCAGCAGCCGAAGCGCGGCCTCAAACACTGCCACCAGCGAAGCCAGCGTCAACGCCGTCGTTGCGTTCTGCTCCACCCCCTCGCCGAACTCCAGCCGCAGCTTCACCAGCTCCAGGTACCAGTCGCAGAACTCGCCCCAGAAGAACTGGTACACCGCCGCCGCCGCCTCGTCGAAACGGTAATCCGTCAGCGAACGCTCCACCTCGGCGCTCACGGCATGTAGCCTGCCGAAGATCCACCGCGTCTCGAGCGGCGTATCCTCCGGAAGCTCCGGAACCACACCGCTCGCCAGCATCGAAACCTTGTAGCCCGCCTCGCGCGCCCGATCCATCTGCATAAACAGGAACCGCGCCGCGTTCCAGATCTTGTTCGCGAACGCCCGATAGCCCTCCGTGCGCGACTCGCTGAACGCAATATCCGTCCCCGGCGAAGCCATGCTCGCCAGCGTGAACCGCACTGCGTCCGTGCCGTACTTCGTCACAATCTCGATCGGATCGATGACGTTGCCCTTGGTCTTCGACATCTTCTGCCGGTCCGCATCGCGAACCAGCGCATGGATGTACACCTCGCGGAACGGCACCGCATCCTTCAGGGTGCGTTTCGACCCGTCCGGCATCGGCACATCCAGCATGAAATGGCATCCCAGCATGATCATCCTCGCCACCCAGAAGAACAGGATGTCGAAGCCCGTCACCAGCAGCTCCGTCGGATAGAACTCCGCCAGGTCCGGCGTCAGCCCGTTCGATCCCTCCGCTCCCGGCCACCCAAAGGCGGTGAAGGGAAGCAGTCCACTCGAGAACCACGTATCCAGAACATCCGTCTCCTGCGTCAGATCTTCCGAACCACACTTGCTGCACGCATCCGGAGTCTCGCGAGCCACCACGATCTCCCCGCACTTCCCGCAGTGCCACGCCGGAATCCTGTGTCCCCACCACAGCTGCCGCGAGATGCACCAGTCGTGGATGTTCTTCATCCACTCGTCGTACGTCTTGCGGTACTGATCCGGAGTAAACCGGATATAGCCCTTGTCCACTGCCTCAATCGCCTTATCGGCGAGCGGCTGAATCTTCAGGAACCACTGCTGCGAGAGCCGCGGCTCAATCACCACGCCCGTCCTCTGGCTAAGGCCAATCGACAGCGTATGGTCCTTCACATCCACCAGCAGCCCGCTCTCGCGCAGGTCTTCCACTATCTTTTCGCGAGCCGCATACCGCTCCATGCCGTCATACGGCGAACCCGGCAGCGCCACATGCGCCGTCTCATCCAGAATCGAAAGGTTCGGCAGCCCATGCCGCTGGCCAATCGCAAAGTCGTTCGGGTCATGCGCCGGAGTCACCTTCACCGCGCCCGTCCCAAACTCCGGCTTCGCCCAGTCATCCGCCAGGATCGGAATCTCGCGCTCCGGCCCGCCATTCACGCCGCTCAGCGGCAGCCTGACCATCTTCCCGATCAGTGCCGTATAGCGTTCGTCGGTAGGATTCACCGCAACCGCAACGTCGCCCAGCATCGTCTCCGGCCGCGTGGTCGCCACCACGATCGATCCCGTCCCGTCCGCCAGCGGATAGCGGATGTGATAGATCTTGCCCAGCCGCTCCTCGTGCTCCACCTCGAGGTCGCTGACCGCAGTCTGGATCGCCGGATCCCAGTTCACGATGTACGCCCCGCGATAGATCAGCCCCTGCTCCCACAGCCGCACAAAGCACTCTTTCACGGCCACACTCAGCCGGTCGTCCATGGTGAAGTACTCGCGGCTCCAGTCCACGCTGGCTCCCAGCCGCTTCATCTGGTCCAGGATCGCGCCACCGTAGACGCCCTTCCACTCCCACACGCGGTCCACAAAGGCCTCGCGTCCCAGCGCGCGCCGATTCGTTCCCTCGCTCGCAAGCTGCCGCTCCACCATCATCTGGGTGGCAATTCCGGCGTGGTCCGTTCCCGGAACCCAGACCGCGGTCTCTCCGCGCATCC
>DASTSJ010000036.1:0-2613 GCA_035760765.1 Edaphobacter sp.
AGCCACCTTCTTCAGCACTCTGGAAGCGAACAGGGATTGCCAGTCAAGAGAGACCACATTCCGCAATCCAAGCACGTTGAGGTGCGCCATATTCCGCAGCCATGAAATGTCGTCGAACTGACCGTCGAATCCGCGCAGATCAAGGCGCCGCACCTCCTCCCTCCCGATGACGGAGCGTATATCGCGGATCAGCGGTAGATTCTCGACAAGCTCAATCTCCCTGATGGCTCCAAGAGCCCCAATATCGACGATGTCATTCAACTTCCTCAGATGCGCAAGCTGGATGGCGCGAAGCCACGCGCAGCCGCTCAGCCCGGCAAGGCTCGTCAGGCTCCCTCGTGCCAACGACAGCCCCACGAGTTGCTTCAGACGTCCGATGTTCTCGCATGTGGTACCACCAAATCCCTCGATATGCAGCCACTTGAGGAACCTGCAATCGAACAACGTCTTCGCGTAACCGGAAGTCCACGCGCCCAGCCCCAATGTCTCCAGCCGCGTAAGCGCAGAAAAGTCTACGCCCTTCAACTGCGGCCCGATATTGAGTGATCGTAACGACGTCAGATCCTCCAATCCATCAGCACTGAGCCATGTTCCGCTGAGTATCGAGAGCGATGTGATCTTGGCCGCGCACGGCTTCAGAAACCTAAAATTTGCGTACTCGCCGCCATGGAATTCCAGACCGTCAAAATGGCTCTCCGCGACATGGGCTGCGGCTTCCGTTGACCAACCCCCGCTGACAATCAGCCGAGTCACTTCGCCGGCAGGGGATTTGACAATACTCGCACCTGTCACAACGACCTCACCTGCACACGCCGTTGAAGGCAGCAGTTTGACGACCGCGGTTCTTACTGATGGCGTTCACGACATCGCTGAGCTTTCGTCCTTCACGCGTTTTCCGAAAACGACAGCCGTGCGGGCCGAACGGCCTTTCCATTCCACGGATCCCTCGAACAGGGAAACCTCCCCCTTGCCGCAGCCCAGCAGGTGGATGACCTCGTCGAGGTCAGCGCGGTAGAAGAACAGGCCCCTGACGAGTTCCAGGCTGATCTCGATCGTTGCCGGAAGTATCTCCCACTGAACCAGCGTTCCGAGTCGACCACTCGAGAACTCCAGCGCGAGCTCGAGATGCCACCCGCTCCCTGACTTCAGGAATTTCCTTCTCGGCTCGCCATCGAGTGACTTCACTGCGCGCTCGAAATCCGCGTCTACCCACGCGGCGACGAGGTACTGCCGCTTGGGCATTCGACACACATCGATTGCTCGAATAGTCACGCAGGCATCACCGCTTCAAGCACGCCGGACAGCTGCGGCGCGCTTCGGCGAAGCACCACTATTCCTTGAGGAAGACCAGCAACAGCGGTTCGCAAGCCTTCGTTCCCCGGCTGGGGTCCGGCACCATCGCGTCGGATCGATCCGCGGCAGGTTCTTCGCCGTGGTCGTAGATTCCTGTCCTCCATGTAACGCCCTCCGACGCTCTCTTGGTAGCGACTGAAGGCAACTTGGAGACACCTCGTCGGGACGTGCAATTGATTGATGCTGCAAACTAGCATGGGTAAGCCCCAGATCTCGCTCCCGTGTCGAACATCAGCGGTCTGCCGAATCTATTCAGATAACCCGCTATCTCGACAGCGGCGTCACCCGCAACCTTCTTCGCAACACCTACGGGGCACCGCTTCGGTATCGCCAGGAGGTGCCGGCCGAATGCCGCAGCCAACACTGGATCACCGTGCTGCAGCGCTCCTTGAAGCCTCGTCATCTCCGAATGCCAATCTGCATGCGCGCGATCCAAGTCCCACGACCAAGGAATCACGAGCGGATTAAGAACGGCGAGCTGAAACTCGCTGCTTGCGCATTCCATGAAATCGTCCAACGACGCCCTGATATCGCTGCAAGGTTCTAGCGGATAGTCAGCGGAGTCGCTCCAGGCGAAGTGGACCCGGAATGTGTCATCGTTCTCACTGGCTAGCGCTGCGACAAAGAACGTGCGCGATCCGACCGAGACAATACGAATGCCGACGGCACCATTGAAGTACTCATCCTCGCCTATGCGACGAGCCGACGGAAAATGCTTGGCGATCTCGCATTGCAGGCGTTCGCCGAGGAATACGGTCAACTCATTTCTCATGCCAAATCCCAGCCAAGGACAGGACTTCTTTGGACACGCTTTTGAGGGAACCTAGGGTCAATCCCCCTCACCCGAGTCCACTCATTTCCGGAAATTGACGTTGCTGCCATCGTCGCTTGAACGCCAGCGGCGGCAGATGACCGATGGCGCTATGGGTCCGTTGTTCGTTGTAGACCGCCAGCCATTCCTGCGTGACGGTGCGTGCTTCATCCAGTGGGCGGATCTGGCTTGCGTCGAGCACTTCAAGCCGGTAGGTGCCGTTGAAGCGTTCGATGTAGGCGTTCTGCGCAGGGCAACCCGGTTGGATGAAGTGCCAGTGGATGCCCTTGGCGTTCGCCCACTTCTGCAGGGCGTCGGAGCGGAACTCGGGTCCGTTGTCGCTGCGGATCGATTCCGGTGTGCCATGCCATTCGCACAGCCGTTCGGTCCTTCCCCCGTAGAGTGAGTCCACGGATTCCTGGAAACTCTCCCTGAGGAGGGTTCCATGC
>DASTSJ010000037.1:0-8669 GCA_035760765.1 Edaphobacter sp.
CTCGCATCCCGCACATGAGATCAAGCGCGAAGAACTGGGTAACCTCTCCGTAGGCTCGGTCGCTGATATTGCCGTCCTTCGCCTCGAGCATGGTCACTTCGGCTTCACCGATATGGACAACGTTCGTGTTGATGGAACCCAGAAGCTCACCGACGAGATGACCCTCAAGGACGGGAAGATCGTCTACGACCTCAACGGAATGGAAGCGGACAAGTATGGCGCTCCCGCCAGCCCGCATGCCGATCTGGCCTACCGCTGGACGACCTTCGCGCATGGTCCGCGTGCCGCTGAGCCCGCAGATAACAACCGCCACTAATCGCTATCCGCCTACAACAGAAAAGCCCAGCTTCGGCTGGGCTTTCCTGTTGTCGTAGTCGACGGCTCTACGCAAACACGATGCATTGTGGCCGCGATAGCGGAAAGCTTTTGCCGTCATTCGCGAGCTTCCCGGTCTTCGGATCACGAGCAAATACCGCGAGATCGTCAGTCACCTGGTCGGCCACAAGCAGCCATCGTTCCGTTGGATCGAGCGCTACATGGCGGGGCACCTTGCCTCCGCACGATGTCCTTTCCAGCAGCGTCAGCTTGCCATCACTCGGCGAGACCGAAAACGAAACCATAAAGTCGTCCAGCCGATTGGCTACGTAGACAAAACGTCCAGCCTTGTCGATGATGATCTCCGAAGGAGCCGATGGTCCGGTATGACCCTCCGGCACTGTGGATATCAACTGTGCCGTCGTTAGGATGCCTTTCTTCGCATCCCAGTCCAGAACATTGACCGAAGACCCCACCTCATTCGCGCAGTACGCCCAGCGCCCGTTTGGATGGAATACCAGGGCCCGCGGGCCAGAGCCCGGCAGCGCCTTCCATGCTGGAGGATTCTGTGCGGTCAGCTTTGCAGTCGCTGCATCCAGGTGGTAGACATGGATCTCATCCAGCCCGAGATCGTTCACGAGCAGAAATCTGTTGTCCGGAGAGACGGTGACGCGATGTCCGCGCGGGCCCGCCTGCTGAGGCTTGGGACCGTGCCCGCTGTACTGGAAAAACGAAACCGCCTCGCTCAGCTTGCCAGCTTTATCGACTGTGAACGAAGCCGCGCTTCCGCCGCCATAGTTCGCCGCAAAGACACAGTGTCCCGTATGGTCAACGCTAACGTTGCAGGTTCCCGGGCCACCCGCCGAAACTTCGTTGATCTTCGTGAGCCTCGCAGACTCTTTCTCTATCCTGAAGCTCGAGACCGCACCGCTCTTTTTGCCCTGATATTCGTCCAGCTCGTTCGCCGCAAAAAGAAAGCGCCTGTCCGGGGATAATGCCAGAAACGTGGGATTATCCGACTCCGCAGCCAAGCCTCGCTGGGTCAACTCTCCCGTGGCGGAGTCAAAGCTAAAGGCGTAGATACCTTTGCTACCCTTACCCGTCTGTGTTCCCACAAAGAGGGAGTGGCTGGTTGTTCGCTGTGCGAACGAACCCAACGGATGTGTTGCTATCGCAAGAGCAGCAGATCCCTGCAGGAATCCGCGTCTTGTCATCCTTACCATCGTTCAGTCTCCTCGCTTTTTTGATTCGCAAGGCTAACTGTAGAGCACAACAAGGCTTGATGGCGAATCGACTCGCGCCAGCACCTTCCCGGCTCGCACCGTTCCAGTGCCGGGATCGATCTCGGCATGCCGCACCGCATGGTCCTTCGGGCTTATTCCAACCAGGCTTCGGCCATCCGGCGCCAGTTCGATCGCGCTCAACTCACCCATCTCGGTGGCCTGCAGGGGCAGCGAGCGGCGGACTATTCCGCTCTCAGTCAAGCTCCATCCCCGCAACCCACCACCGCGCTCACATGCGTACAGGAAGCGCCCCGAAGGATGCAGAGCCAGCCCTGCCAAGCCCTCCATTCCTGCAGATGCCTGGGGACGCGCTGTGCCGGAAAAGCGGCCTGACGAGACATCGTATGAATGCCAAGTCACTGCACCTCCGTGCATCACGTAGGCAGCCTCGCCCGCAGGATGCATCACAACCTGCCGGGGTGTGCATCCCGCTTCCAACTCCACGCGATGCTGTACTGTCACGCCTTCCGCCCCCAGCGAGAGTACACTCAGCCGGTCCGTTCCACCATCGACCGTCACAATGCGGCCAGCCGGGTCGAACGCAACCATATGCGGCTCAGGCCTGCGACCTTGCGAGGTACGGTCGACGCCAACCTCTTTCAGAATCCCGCTTACGCGTCCCAGACTTCCGTCCTCTTCAATCGGGAGAACGTTGTAGGCTCCGCCTCCGCGAACAGCGACGACCAACTGGCGTCCATCGGGAGTCACAGCGGCATGCCGAGGATGGATCGCCGAAAGCGCCAGTTGCTGACGATTCAGGAGCCGCAACGTTCCATCCGTCTCGATCGCGTAAGCCTCAACCGTTCCCACAGGAAGCCCTTTGTGCGAGTCGATTTCATTCACAGCGTAAAGAGTCTTGCGGTCAGCAGACAGCGCCAGCGAGACCGGGCGCTCGCTCTGCACCGTTTGCAGCTTCCGCCAGCCTCGAGCACCTGCAGCATAAGCATGGATGCCTTCGTCGGAACCCTCTTTGGCTGCGATGTAGGCGAATTCGGCCTTGCTCTGCGCGTTCGTCTCCGCGAGAAGGGAAGTGCCCATCCCTGCCGAAGCGATCGACGAGATCCCCATCCACTGTACGAACTCTCTCCGGCTCCAGCGCATGCTCATCCTGCGTTCTCCTCTGACCAGATATCTCTCTTAATCCTAGCGCGCTACACCCCTCGCTGGCATCTTGAGGGTGGCCGTCAGAACTTTTCGATCATCCTACAACGCATCCGGCCAGCAGCACCTAAGTCAAATGCTCTAGTTTGCATCTATTGTCCTGAATGCAGTCAGGCGCAACCCATCAGTAGAATCACTTCTATGGTTTAGCGAGCGCATATCCGCCCCTGAATGGCAATTTCTAGTGATCTCTGCAACAGAAAGGCAATGACCAGTGAAGGCACTCGTAAAAAGTCGCAGCGAGCGTGGTCTGTGGCTCGAAGACGTACCTGAACCCCAGATCGGCATCAACGACGTAAAGATCCGGGTCCTCCACACCGGAATCTGCGGCACCGACCTCCACATCTACGACTGGGACGCCTGGGCCAGCTCCACGATCCGGCCGGGCCTCGTGATCGGCCACGAGTTCGTCGGCGAAGTCGTAGAATTTGGCTCCAACGTCACCGATCTCGCCGTTGGGCAGCTCGTCAGCGGAGAAGGCCACGTGGTCTGCGGGCGCTGCCGTAACTGCCTCGCCGGCCGCCGCCACCTCTGCGCTCACACCCAGGGTGTAGGCGTCAACCGCGACGGCGCTTTCGCCGAGTACGTCGTTCTGCCCATGTCCAACATCTGGCAGCACGCCCCCGGCATCAACCCCGAAATTGCAGCGATCTTCGACCCTCTCGGCAACGCCGTCCACACAGCACTCGCGTTTCCCGTGCTTGGCGAAGATGTGCTCGTCACGGGAGCAGGCCCCATCGGCATTATGGCCGCTGCGGTCGCGCGCCACGCTGGAGCCCGTTATGTCGTCATCTCCGACCCAAACCAGTACCGGCGCGATCTGGCCACGAAAGTAGGCGTCACCCTCGCCGTCGATCCCCGAGCCACACCGTTGACCGAAATCCAGAAGCAGCTTCACATGCACGAGGGCTTCGACGTTGGTCTGGAGATGTCCGGCAATCCCACAGCCTTCCGCGAAATGCTCTCCAACATGAGCCACGGAGGCAAGATCGCCATGCTCGGCATCCCCTCCGAGGATATCTCCATCAACTGGAACCAGGTGGTCTTCAACCAGCTCACTATCCGAGGAATCTACGGCCGCGAGATGTACGAGACCTGGTACAAGATGACTGTCATGCTGCAGAGCGGACTCGACATCTCCGGCGTCATCACCCACCGCCTTAACTGGCGCGACTACGAGAAGGGTTTCGACGCCATGCGCTCCGGAAACTCCGGCAAGGTCATCCTCGACTGGAGCGATGTCGGATAGACCTTCTGGCTCTATCAAAGACGCTCCATTCGTGGATCAATTCACATGGAGAAGAGTGTCATCCTGAGCGAAGGGGCTCGCCATTGACGAGCCCCGTTGTCGAAGGATCTGCGTTTCGTTCTGCCTACGCCTTCAGGTTCTTGATGTAATCCGCGTCGATCTTGATCGACTCCTTCCAGGGCACATCGAATGCCTCCTGCTCCACGAAGATGTGCTTGAGGCTCTGGGTCTTTCTTGCCTCCGCAAAGATCGGCTTGTAGTCGATGTCGCCTCTTCCGAGTTCCGTCACCTTGGCGCCTTCCGGACCGCCGCCACCCAGCTTGAAGTCCTTAACGTGCAGCATCGAGAAGCGATGCGGATGCTCGCGCATCAGGTCCACCGGCTTCATACCTGCGACGGTCGCCCAGCCGCAGTCCAGTTCCAGGGTCACCTTTGCGGGATCCGTCAGCTTCAGCAGCTCCATGTACGGAACTCCGCCATCCAGGTGGTCAAACTCGTGAATGTGATTGTGGTATCCGAATGTAATTCCTGCGGCTTTGGTCTTGGCTCCGAACTCGTTGAACTGACCCGAAATCCAGCGCCAGTCCTCGATCGTCATCGCCTTCGGTCTGCCGTTGGCTCCAGGCGTCGGATCCTTGGGCGCAGGGCTCGAGCAGATGATGTACTTTGTGCCCAGCTCTTTGTGGAATGCGAGAATCGCATCGAAGTTCTTGCGGAGGTCGCCAAAGGGATGGTGCGAGCTGACGCAGCGTAGCTTCGCCTTCTGCATCGACTGCTTCACCTCCGCCGCGCTCTTGCCGTAGAAACCTGCGGCCTCAACCTCGGTATAACCGGCTGCAGCGACTGCCGCAAGCGTCCCGTCATAGTCCTTGGCAAGCTGCTCCCGAACGGAGTAAAGCTGAATTCCTACCGGTAGATTCAGCGGGGTCGCAAAAGAAACCTTTGTTTGAAAGGCGGCGTAAGCTGCTGCCGCAGAGGCGCGGCCCATAAATTTTCTTCTGGAGATCATTCATTGCTCCTTTTAATCGTGCAGGGAGATTATCCCTGAAATTCGTCCTCCCATCATGTCAGAGACCGTCTCGATTCGTAAATGCGGAGCTACTCTCGTGCGGAAGAGAGCTACGGATGCTCCCCCGATCTCTTACCGTCAGGCACCCGAGTCCGCCGGTCATGCACCCCAGAGAATGTGTCATCCTGAGCGGAGCACAGTGCAGTCGAAGGATCTGCGGTTTCGATCGGCAGCGGAGAAACGCCCATCGATCCGCAGAATTCCGAAGAATCACACCCGATGGAAGATCAACCGAAGAACCCTTCAACCCACCACCGTGGAAGCAGCTGGAGGAGCCGTCGGATCCGCCTTCTGCTGCATGATCAGCATGTTTGAAGAGATCCCCAGTGGAATGCCTTCTTTCTCGAAGGCGAGAATGATCCTCCTCCGCAACTCCCGCAGCACGCCATCCCGCTGATTCGCACGAACCCGGATGTTGATGGGATAGATCACTTCGCGTCCGCGAATCTCATTCACCCCCAGAACATCGGGGTCGGAGATGACAATGTCGCGGAAGGCGGAATCCCTGCGAACGCTCTCACCCAGCGTCTTCAGAATCTCCATCACCTTATCCGGGTTGGCACTCGCATCCACCGAAACCGAGAGCTGCGCGACAGAGAAGTCGCGTGACTGGTTCGCTACAGTCGCGATCTGGCTGTTTGGGATTACATAGAGCGTTCCATCGCCGTCGCGAAGTCGTGTGCTGCGCAGCGACAGATCTTCAACCGTTCCCTTTAGACCGGCGATCGAGACTACCTCACCAACGTTGTACTGGTCTTCCAAAAGAATAAAGATCCCGTTCAGCATGTCCTTGAAGATGGACTGCGCACCCAGGCCGATTCCAACTCCAAGGATTCCTGCAGAAGCCAGCAAAGGCTCGTAGGGGATGTTAAAGATCGTTAGCACCTGGAGGAATGCGAGAAACCCGATCACTCCCAAAGAAGTGGCCCGCAGGATGGAAGCCATCGTCCGTAGCTGGGCTGCGCGATGGAAGTTCGCGACCTGCTGGTCAGCGCGCTTCTGAATCCGATTCACGAAGAACTTCAGGATGCGCAGCAGGATAAAGACAATGACCAGGACCGCAACCAGCTTGGGAGCCTTATCCCGAGCAAAAACAATGACGTACTGGTGCCAGTCATGGGTGAAGACGTAGGAGAGACGCTCATCGGGGGATGTGCCTTGCAAGGCTGGGGCTAGATGGAGCATGATACAGGCAATCTCGCTTTCGGGCGGACAGTCGTTCACCTCCAGAATGCAGGAGTCCCTCACCCGATGCAATCCAACGAAAGCTGAGAAAAGGAGGCCATATGAGGGGCGTATGGTTTACCGGAATCGCAGTTCTGCTTCTGTCTGGAAGTTCTCTCATCATTGCCCAGCGGCAGGGAAGCGGTGGCATAGGGCCTTCAGTGCCGCTGCCGTCCCCTTCCTCCAGAACTACCGGCTACCCGACGATGGGTGGAATGCCAATCGATCCGATGGATCCATCGCCGAGCGCTGATATCTTGCTCAATTCGCGTATTGCTGAGCAACAGGCAAGAACTCGCAACAATGAGCGGCAAAGACGCCTGGAGTCGGACACCCAAAAGCTCATGGGCCTTGTTGATGAATTGAAGCAGCAGATGCAGGGCGAAAGAGACCTGTCCCCTGCAGACCTCAGCAAACGTGCTGAAGAGATCGAAAAACTCGCTCGAAGCGTCAAGGACCGTATGAGAGGTTAGCTCCGGCACCGTTAGTTCTATGGCGCCAGTGAACTCAACGAGACCGTCACCTGCGGATACGCAAAACTAGTGCCAGCCGGGATGGCCGTCGACCGAAGGAAATCGACCGTCGTGGCGGCGTCCCAGTCCGGATGTGCGGCTCGCAGCAACGCAGCCGCGCCTGCCACCAAAGGAGCCGACGCACTGGTTCCGATCGCCTGAACATACTCCGCGTGACCGAGGTCGAAGCAGCCAAAGCTGTGCCCCGCGACAGATGGCAGACCCGACACGGTCCCAGGAATCCCGGAGCTGCATGCGCCGCGAACCCAGCCGCTGATCTCCATGTCTCCTCCTGAGGGATAGCTTCCACCGGGCGCGGCCACTGCATTCAGGGGCACCCCGTAATTGCTGTAGTAAGCCAACGAGACCGGGCCGGGAACACAAGCAGATCCTGGAGCTACGTTCTGCGTGCAATCCGGATTGGTGGAGGCAACAACAGCCAGAACATCCTGCGCCTGTGCCGGAATCTCGACATACCTTGGATCAGAGAGGTTCGTCGCACTGTTTCCCGCCGCCGCGACCAGTACCACACCAGCCTGAGCCGCCGCCGCCGTCACCTGGTCGAAGACTGCCTTCAGACCTGCCCCATCGCCCGTGCTCAGATCGACGATCGTTCCCAACGACATCGAGATGACGTCCGCTCTGTTGGTGATCGCATCGTCGATCCCCTGGATCACCCAGCTCATCAGCCCCGTCGCCTCGCCTGCGTTGCATCGTGCCATGTCATCGGCACCCGCCGCCGCGGGCATCCTCTCCAGAACCTTGATGTTCAGGATCGTCGCGGACGGAGCCACCCCGGCCATCTTCCCCGTCCCTGGCCCCAGGGCCGCTCCAGCTAGTGAGGCCGTCCACGTTCCATGCCCGTCCTGGTCCTGCGGCGTGCCGTCGTCGCATACGCTGGGCAACTGCGCCGCATTGACCTCAGAGATGTTGAGCCCAAGATTAGGCGCCAGATCTGGATGGCTGGCATCAACGCCGCTGTCGAGAATCGCGATCCGAACTCCTTTGCCTCGACTTGTGTCCCACGGGCCATGTGCCGGACCGCCTGGAATGTTGCCGCCGTAACCTCCAACCTGTCTCACTGCCCATCCCTGCGGCGAGTTGTAATAGGTGTCGAACGTCCCTGCATCGACCGCGACCGAGAAGACGGAATCGGGTATGGCTCGCACCCGCATGTGGTGTGCCTTCACCACCCGATCGTGCAGAACGTACTCCACGCCGGGTTGCGCTTTGAGACTCGCGACCATGGCGGCGTCTTCGTCGGCGGAACCTGACCGGCTTTGCAGGTGGGGAAGAGCTGTACGAGTCGAAGTTTGTACTGTCGTAATGCCGAACCGCGAGTGCCGCTCCAAGACGTGTCCCCCGGCGGCCTGGATCGCAGCATCAGCATCCGCCGGGATGATGCCGTTGCGATAGACGAGCAGATAGCGGCCTGGAACGATGTCGCTGGCCTTTGCCGGACCCGTGGTTTGACCGCGCATCGGCGCAACCATACAAATGGCAGCACACAGTAGAAGACTCCATCGGCAGAAAGACGGCACGGTTGAACCTCAAAGCCGGATTGGCTAATCTCCAGATCGACTGGATTCATGCTCGTCTCGCACTTAAGTAGGACTTTCGTATTACTTTGGTTTACCAGGCAGGCTCGGCTTGGGAATTGCATTTTTCCCCACGTTGACCCTGCTCAGGGCCGCATGCTCTAATTGGCCGCTCTGCGGAGCAAACCGGGAAAGCCCGCTGATTAGGAAGTTTGCTGATTCAAGGAGACCTTTGCATGCTTGTTGTGAGCCTTTTGGCTGTGGCGTTGAATAGACAAATTCCTGTAACGCCTGTAACGGGAGTTGAACCTGATGGAC
>DASTSJ010000038.1:0-4847 GCA_035760765.1 Edaphobacter sp.
TGCCCACCGTGGGCACAGTAAGAGAGGGATCGGGGACAGTTTCGGCACGGTAAATTTCTTATTGTGCCCATATTGTGCCCGGATTTGCTTGTCACTGTGGGTCGCCATAGCTTCTAAGTCCTTTAGAATCTATGGCGGGGACGACGGGGCTCGAACCCGCGACCTCTGCCGTGACAGGGCAGCGCTCTAACCAACTGAGCTACGTCCCCAGATAGTTGATCCCGCTCATCTACGCGATCAGCTTACTGATGTATCCCATTCTATCAGAAGATCGCGGTGCAATGTCGAATGGGCGGCGCCGAAATTCTGTTGTTCTGATGCTTACCACTTCGAGTCATCGATTCAGAAGGTCATCTACTTGGACTCCCCGGATGCTGGCGTCCAGAAGTTCGACCATATGGAAGGTTGGCATCTCGGGAATGCCGCGACGCCGCAGGCCAGCTTGAATCTGCAACAAACAGCCGGGGTTCGCGCTGACCAGAACCTGCGGCTCTGCCCTGAGAAGATTCTCAACTTTTCGATCACCTAATTGCATTGCGGGTTCCGGATGCAGCAGGTTGTAGACGCCGGCGGACCCACAACATAGGTTTGGTTCGGCAATCTCTCGCAATTCAAGTGATGGAATGTCCCGAAGCAGTGATCTTGGCTCTTCGAAGATACCCTGAGCATGCCGCAGATGGCACGCATCCTGGTATGCGACGCGAAGAGGAAGGGGATTGCGCACCTGACGGGGCGGATGAAGGAGGAGAACCTCAGCAACATCGCGGCATTTGGCAGAGAATCTCTTCGCTCTATCGCTCCATAGAGGATCGTCGCTCAAGAGGTGCCCATACTCCTTCATGGTGGATCCGCAGCCGGCAGCATTGACAACGATGTAATCAACCTCGGTCGCTTCGAAGGTTTCGATCATCTTCTTTGCCTGCTCACGGGCATCCCGCTCCACTCCGGAGTGAACCATCAGGGCCCCGCAGCAGCCTTGGCCAGGTGGTACCACGACATCGTATCCCTCGGCCGCCAGCACGCGCACAGTAGCTTCATTAACGTGCTGGAAGAACACTTGCTGTACGCAGCCCGCGAGCATACCTACCTTTATCTTCTTTGTTGCAGCCGATCCGGAACCCGACTGTGCAGGAGTGATGACTGGCAATCGGCGAAATGTGCTTTTCGAAACTCGAGGCAGGAGAGCTTCCATCGCAGCCGCCCTTTGTGGCAATAGCCTGAGGAGGCCACTGGCACGTACGAGAGACTCCAGACCGCTGCGCTGGTAAAGGAAGGCCGGCATGGCCAGCCAGCGCAGTCTAGTTGAATGCGGGAAAACAGCGAATA
Source organism: Edaphobacter sp. (assembly GCA_035760765.1). Taxonomy (GTDB): domain Bacteria; phylum Acidobacteriota; class Terriglobia; order Terriglobales; family Acidobacteriaceae; genus Edaphobacter. Next base: position 1,327 of record DASTSJ010000038.1, read on the forward strand.
ATAGACGGCGGAATAAGGAATCCTCCGTTGACCGGGGTACATGCTGCTCTACCTGAAACCGGGTATTCTCGATGAGCTGGTTGTATTGCACGCCGGAAGGACATGCAGTCATGCATGCCATGCATCCAAGGCAGTTATCCATATGCTTGGCGAAGACTTCATCCAGGGGAGCTTCGCCCTGGCTCGCCTTCGCCATCATGTAAATGCGCCCGCGTGGAGAGTCCATCTCCTCCCCCCAAAGCACATAGGTGGGGCACGCAGGCAGGCAGAATCCGCAATGGACGCAGTCGGAAAGTAATTCCTTTGCAGGCGGATTGTGATAGTCGAAGCTGCTCCGTGCTTCACCGGCTTCGCGATTGTCGATTTGAGTAAGCTGGACCATACCTGACCGCCGCCGCTAAAAGAATTTACCCGGACTAAGAATGTTCTCCGGGTCGAACTGACGTTTTATCGCCCGCATCACTTCTAAAGCGGGCGGAGTGACCTCAAAAGCGGCCGAGTCTATCCCGGGACCTAGTTGGAGGACTGACACCGTTGATCCCGGATGCAGCTCTCCAGACCGAAGGCGACGGATCACTTCCGTTACCTTGTCTGCCTGACCCAGCAGCGACACCAGGTGTAATCCGTGGCTCTGCGAGATCGACTTCGCCTCTATTGCAGCAAATTTCTGAAGCAAATCGACTGTCTCGCAAACATCCGTGGGCATTGTTCCTATCTTCAGAACGCTGGCCTCCGTTTCGAAAAGCGAATCGCGCAGCACTCCACCGCACGGAGCGGCTTCCTCGAGTTTCAGTCCTGCCTGAGCTACCATCTGCGAAAGCAACTCAGCCTGCCCCGCAGCGGGATGACCGTCTAGCACGATATTGAGTTGAGAACTCCCGGGCTGTCTAGTGAGTTGCATGGTCTGCGCGAGCAGGTGGCTCCCTCGAATTGAAGCTAGCAACGACGAAAACGCCGACGCATCCGCAGCAGATACAGAGAATCTCTGCAGGTATTTCGGAAGCGAATGCAACCTGAAGTTCACCTCCGTGATGACCGCCAGTGTCCCCAGGCTTCCGGTTAGCAGCTTCGCCAGATCGTACCCGGCAACATTCTTCACCACCTTGCCACCGGTCCTTGCAACAATCCCGTCGGCAAGCACAAGGGTCATGCCGATTACCAGGTCGCGAAGGCCGCCGTAACGCAGGCGAAGAGCGCCGGAATCGTTGGTCGCCACTACACCACCGACGGTTGCACGATCCGGAAAGAGCGGGTCCAAGGCGACGAACTGACCATGTCTGGCGAGCACCTGCTCGAGCTTCGACCATGAGCAGCCTGCCTGTACGGTGCAGGTAAGGTCTTGCCATGGATGTTCGATCACCCGATCAAGACGGGCGAGCGACAGATAAATCTGAGGTACTACTCCCCTGCCCCACTGCTGCTTGGTGCCGCCACCTACAGGAACTACAGTCAGGCGGCGACGATTGGCAAAGGCGAGCATCCTTGCTGCCTGAGCAGAATCAGCCGGCGAAGCAAGAAGCGGCCCAGCCTCAGTCCCTGCAAAGGAGATTTCATCCCCGAACTGTTCGGCAGCCTCATGGACCCACGATGCTACGGACGAATTCATCAAAACACCTCAGCGATCCCGCTTGCCTCAAGAGGATGAGCGACGTATGCTCCCCTGGATCGCTCGCCACACAAACGTGGTGTCGGGAAAATCTTCTCCGGGTTCGCCAGGTTCAGCGGATCGAAGGCGCGACGCACCCTCTGCATTGTCTCCAGGTCGGGATCCGAGAACATATAGCTCATGCTGCACTGTTTTTCGCGCCCGACTCCGTGCTCTCCGGTGATCGAGCCTCCCGCCTCCACGCACACGTCTAGGATTCGCAAAGACAGGTCGATCGCTCTCTCCTCTTCTCCGGGAATGTCGCGATTGTAGAGAACGATAGGGTGAAGATTGCCGTCGCCAGCATGGAAGACATTCGTAACGCGCAGACCCTCTGCTGCTGCCATTGCGTTCAACTTTTCCAGCACCGTCGGAAGCGAGGTACGTGGAATCACGCCATCCTGGACGATGTAGTTTGGCGAGAGCCTTCCTGCAGCCGCAAAGGCCGCCTTTCGTCCTTTCCAAACGAGGAACCGCGCCTTTTCATCCACCGCGAGGCGTGTCTCCCACGCTCCATTCTTCCTGCAGATCTCGGTCACCGCCTCCATCTGCAGATTGACCTCGGCCTCCGGTCCATCGAGTTCGATGAGGAGAAGCGCTTCGCAGGCGGGATAGTTTGGATGAACAGAGACCTCGGCTGCCTCAATCGACAGGCGATCCATGATCTCCATCGCTGCAGGGAGTTGGCCGGTTGCAATGACGTCTGAAACAGATTGGGCTGCGGCAGAGATCGAATCGAACGCTGCGAGAATCACCTGAATCGTCTCCGGCCTGCGCATGATTCTCAGCGTAGCTTCCGTGGCGATTCCAAGCGTCCCTTCACTCCCGATGAAGACTCCTGCCAGATCGTATCCCGGCGCATCCAGTGTCTTGCTGCCCATCGTAACCACATCGCCGTTCGGAAGAACGACCGTCATCTCAAGGATGTGAGTCACGGTAAAGCCATACTTCAGGCAGTGCGCGCCGCCGGCGTTCTCAGCAATATTTCCGCCGATCGAGCAGACCGTCTGCGAACTGGGATCGGGCGCGTAAAAGTATCCATCCGGAGCAACAGCAGCCGTGACATTCGAGTTGATAACACCCGGCTGCACTGTGATCTGCTGATTCGGTATGTCGATGTTGAGGATACGGTTCATCCGCGAAAGACTGATAACCACGGAATCTTCCGCAGGAAGTGCACCTCCGGACAGCCCCGTTCCTGAGCCGCGGGCTACGAAAGGAATTCGCTCTCGATGACAGAGTCGGAGGATCTCCTGAACCTGGGCGGTGGTTTGCGGAAGCAGGACGCCGAGTGGAGGAGTGCGGAAAGCCGTGAGGCCATCGCACTCATACGTCTGCAACTGAGACGGCGCAGTGATCAGGCCCTTTTCGCCTACGATCTTACGCAACTCGTTGATAACAGCTGATGTCAGCGAAGAAGACATAATGCCTCAGCGAAGATGTTCGAGAATCGCGCTGTCATGCGATTACGCAAACGCCTCCGTCTTCAGAACCTCGTCGTAGGCAGGCAGGGTGAGGAACTCAATGAAGCGGTCGCTGCGGATAAGATTGCGCATCAGCTCTGCGGCCCGCTCGTATGCGTCATACCTCTCCGCGTCCACGGATGGCTTCACCTTCGCCAACTCCTCATCGATCACCTGATCGCAAAGCTCAACGGTCACCTTACGACCGTCCTTAAGAGTTGCGCCATGATGCACCCACTGCCATAACTGCGCCCGACTGATCTCCGCGGTAGCAGCGTCCTCCATAAGATTGAAGAGAGGCACGCAGCCGATGCCACGCAGCCAGGCCTCTACATAGCCGAGCCCGACAGCGACGTTCTGCCGAAGTCCAGCCTCCGTAATGTCCCCTTGCGGAACCTGAAGCAGATCGGCTG
>DASTSJ010000039.1:0-9154 GCA_035760765.1 Edaphobacter sp.
GGGAGTGCCGGCAGTAGCAGGGTCGTAGAAGTTGCGGCTTAGAAATTCATGAACGCCACGTGCGTTCAAGTAGTTCACTGAAATGGTTCCCACGCGGCCTAGCTGCTGATCCACTCCAACTGCGGCTTGCAGGGTATACGAGCTGCGAAGTCCCCCTCCAAGCGTGTAGATCCTTGATCGACTTTGGGTTGACGCTCCGCAGCCACCTGGGTTCGTCGGTCCGCATGTTGTGCCCGGTTTGATAAACGTCAACGGAACCTGAGCAACCCCATCTTCCTGCAAGGTAGTTATGTAGTTGTCAAGAGAGAAGCGGTCGTAAAAGATTCCGGATCCTCCGCGAATAACGGTCACGGGCGACTTTCCTTGTCCTCTCGGAACCCCCCAGGCGAACGATACGCGTGGCGCCACGTCATGCGCACTGCCTATAAGATTTTGCGCCTCATAACGCATGCCGAAGCTGAGGGTAAGGTTCGGCTTCACCTTCCAGTCGTCCTCCGCATAGAGGCCCAGATCCGTCATCCGGCCATGCACCGTGGCTTTGTTGATGGTCGTGATTGCATACTGGCTCGGATTGCCGCACTGATACGAGGAGATGGTGCCATTCGCCTGATCGCATGTCTTCGTGACACTGCTGGCGCAGCCAATCGTCGCGCGCTCTTGAGGCGTCTTATTCGGGTCCGTGCAGGGATCGAGAAGGAATGAGTAGGTAAAGGTACCATTTGCGCCCTTGGTCGATGTCAGCGACTCACCCGTGGTGCGCAATCTTCCGCCCAGCCGCATGAAGTGCTTTTCAAGTGCAACGGAAGTGTAGTTCTGAACCTCGATGTGGTTCGATGTGCTCCTCTGGACTCCCTGGCTGGATCCACCTGCGGTGAAGATACCCTGGACCGAAAGAGTCGGATCGGTGCTTAGCGGGTTGAGCGACGAGTATTCCCTCTGGTACTCAAACCTGGTCTCATTGATCACCTTTGGGCTGATGATCTGAGTGTCGCTGATCTGAATGGTGTGCTCTGTCGCATCGCTGTTGTAACCTGTCGTAGCCAGGTTGGTGTTGCCGATTCCGTTATTCTTCGAGCCATTCACGTAGTACTGATACCGGACCGTCAGGGTGTTCTTGTCGCCAAGGGCAAAGTCTACCCGAGGAGAGAGATCGCTGCGGACCTGCGGATGCAGCACAGCGCGTGATGACTCCGGAACCGACGGATAGTAGGTGCAGTTCAGGTCGCCAGGCAAGCATGGCTGGGTCGAATCTGCCGAACTGGCATAGAAGCCACCCGGATTGATGATGGAGTTGTCCTGAATGTCGCGGTGCGACCCCCCTACCGAGAATGAGGAGAACCGGTTCAGCGGTCCGCTGATGCTTCCGATCATGAAGACTGTGTGATAGTCCGGCTGGTCGTTTGCCGATCCAAGGAATGGGTTGGATGTATTGAATGCCTTATCGCCGCCCTGAATACTGTAGTTGCCGTGGAACTTGTCTGTCCCTGGCTTGGTAAAAACCTCAACACGGCCATAGCCGAGCTTGTCGTACTGTGCCGAGAACGGATTCTGATTGATTCGAATCTCCCGGATCGACGACTTCGGAGGCAGCTGACCGCCCGTGAATCCATCGACGTAGATCTGACCGCCATTCGGGCCTGCTGCCGGACCGGCGAGTGCGGAGAGCTCCGAAGAGAGTTCATCAGGATCATCGGAAAGAGCATCCAGATCCTTCCCTTTGATCACGGTTGAGCTCGCATTGCTGTCCGAATCCACACTGACCTGCTGGTTCTGCGCTGTGACCTGGACCTCCTGCGACTGAATCTCGAGCGCCATCTTGATATCAAGCGTGAGCGCCTGACCGGGTGGAACGCGTACACCTTCTCGCACGAAGGTGGCGAAACCGCTCATCGTGGCAGTCACAACATAGGTTCCTGGTGTGACTCCTTTCGCCGTAAAGGCTCCGTCTGTGCCGGACTGCACTGTCACGGCCTTTCCTTTTGGCGGTGTCAGTGTGATCGTGGCGCCGGGGATGACGGCATCGTCGGGATCGGTCACAATCCCGTGTACCGTCGTCCCCGCGGGCTGCTGCGCCCTCAAAGTGAGAGAGGCCAAGGCTGCAAAGAAAAACAAAAAGATTGCCAAAAACCTGTTCGGCTTCATTCCTTCTCCTAAAACTTTTCAACGCGGAATCGAGGGGAGGCTCTTATTGAGGACCGCCCGCACCCTCGCCACCCTCAGCCGCTCCGCCACCGCCCATGTTCCAGGGAGACAGGGTCATGGCCGCACCGCCCTTGGGCGTCGCCGCCAGGATCGGCTCTACTCCGGACAGCATCGTCACCGCCGTCACCTTGTCACTGCCAGGCGTGGGCTCTGAAGCCACAATCATCACTGCGTCGCCAACCTTCATATCGGAGAGAGAATCGGTCGGGAGTCTCGAAAGCATCTGGGAGAGATCACCCCTCGCCGACCGCGCTCCTGCCCCCATGCCACCATCAGCTCCGGCGGCTGCGCGTGCCGGTACGGCCGGCCCGGGGCCAGCTGCTCCTCCCTCTCGATCGCCAGCTTTGGCGCGAGCTGCGAAGCGCGCCGCCATCTCAGGAGGAAGCTTCCGCAGATCGGAGTTGGAGGTGACCGCCACGGTCATGTTCTTCTTGGTCGCAAGGTCCTTCAGAGTGACAGTTCCTGCAGACGCATTGACACTCGCCAGCGTCCCGGCAAGGTTCTTGAACGACCCGCTCACAATATCTTCAGCCTGAATGGTCGACCCGTCCTCGGATTTATTCCCACGGACCCGGAGCTGATCGCCCGGCTTTATCTCGTCGAGTGTGCCCGGCTTGGCATCCTCAAACTTGACTGAATCGGCTCCGTAGCGCCGAAACCTGGTCGACGGTGTCGTTGTCACCTGGATCTTCCTGCGACCGGACGAGATGGTGATCGCGCTGCCATTCACCGCGTCCACAATGCCGCCAGAGCCGCGCTTCTGCCAGTCGGCCTTCTCAGCCGCGTTCTTCTGCGCGATATCGGACGACTTCATCAGGATGACGCGTGTCGCAGCGAACGAACCATCGTCAGACGTTTTACCGGTTACCAGCACGCGGTCGCCCACGGAGATGTCGCCGAGATCAATCTGCTGGGCCGACTTCAAATCCGTGCTCCCGGGTGCAAGCTGGACGATGCGCGCGCCCTCGGCCACCGTGGCGCTTACCTGGGAGCCCCCATCGGTCGCAAGCGTCAGCGAGTTGCCGGAGACCGCCTTGACGGTACCGATCTGCCGGCCCGCAGCCTGTGCTATCGCCGAGCTACTGCGGTCCTGTACACCGCCTGTGAAGAGCAACGTCGCGGCCAGGGCACTTCCCAAAATACTCGTCTTTATGCGCATCTTTCTTTCCATTCAGCGAGCCGTGCCAGGTGTTCTGCACCAGCGGGCTACCGGATCCGAATCCATGTGTACTGCTATCTGTCGTCCGTACTTGGAAAGACGATGGGGTTTTTTAAAAGTTTCCGATACGGTGCCATATTCACGCACCATATCGGGAAACTTACTTTCTGTCTGGTCAGACCGGGTACTGACCTTAATCGCGGCTTAAGCCACGGACAGGGATGCTACTCCTGCGACAGAACAGCCAGTCGGGACGGCGGTAGCTGCAGGGTATCGGCTTCAAGACAGATGTCGTCCTCCGAGGGAAGCACCATTCTGTAGTTCTGGCACCCATTAATGGACGCGGGGGCATCGCCCAGGTTCATCGCAACCCTCATCGTCCCACGGTCCATGACCAGCCAGCGCTCCGTTTCGCTGAACGAGACCTTTACATGTCCGAGTTCTCCATTGTTCAGTGGGGTCGAACTACGCCGCAGCGCGATCAATCTCCGGCACCAGTCCAGCATCTCGGCATGCCGCCCATCGGTCATCTCGGACCAGTTCAGCTTCGATCGCTCAAAGGTCTCTCTGCTCTCCGGATCCGGCACCTCATCCGGCGGCCAGCCGAAGGCGGCGAACTCGCGCTTTCGCCCCTCGGATACTGCGCGGGCCATCGCCTCCTCTTCGTGATGTGCGAAATATTGGAACGGAGTCGAGGCAGCAAACTCCTCTCCCTGGAAGAGCAAAGGAATAAAGGGGCCGGTGAGCACGAGGCCAAGGGCAACCTTCGCCTGTTCCATCCCGATAATGTGCTCCAGACGGTCACCCGTCGCGCGATTTCCGACCTGATCATGGTTCTGAATGAATCCGACAAAGTGGTGCATGGAGACAGCTTCCACACGTCGCCCATGAATCTTCTTGCGATATTCGGAATAGATGCCGTCGTAGACGAAGACCTGCGTCAGAGACTTCGCCAGCCGCTCCATCGATCCGAAGTCGCTGTAGTAGCCCTTTCCTTCCCCGCCTGTGTTCAGGACAGTAAACAGAGAGTGATGAAAGTCATCGTTCCACTGGGCGTCCAGGCCATAGCCATTCGCCTCCCGCTGCCGCACCACTCTGGGATCGTTCAGATCGCTCTCCGCAATCAGTACAAGGCGGCGTCCCAGTCGCGTCGACAGTCCCTCCACCTCGATGGCGAGCTGCTCCATGAAGTTGATGGCGGATCGATCCATATACTCATGAACCGCATCCAGGCGCAGACCATCGATGTGAAACTCTTCCATCCACATCAGAGCGTTGTCGCAGAAAAACCTGCGGACCTGGTCGCTGTCCTCAAACTCCAGGTTAACGGCGTCTCCCCATGGAGTGCAGTGATTGCTCGTAAGATAGGGAGCGAACCTTCCGGCATAGTTACCCACCGGACCAAAGTGGTTGTAGACGACGTCGAGAAGGACGGCTAGACCATGAACGTGACAGGCGTTCACAAACCTCTTCAGACCGTCAGGCCCCCCATAGGCCTCTCGCGTTGCGAACAGGGTTACGCCGTCATAGCCCCAGCCGAAATCTCCTGGAAACTCCGCGACCGGCATGATCTCGACATGAGTGATGCCGAGCGCTGCGAGGTGCTGCAACCGCTCGATGGCACTGTCGAAGGTGCCATCAGGGGTAAACGTGCCAATGTGCATCTCGTAGACAATGGCGCTGGCAAGCGGAGGCGCGTTCCATTCGCCGTCGGTCCAGGCAAACTTTCCCGTCTCATAAAGACGCGAGGCACCGTGAACACCGTTCGGCATCCACATCGCACGCGGATCCGGATACGGCATGGAATCGTCATCGAGAAGATAGGCGTAGTCAGTTCCCGGGAAAGCATCCTCGACCGCCGCTGACCACCACCCGCGATCCCCAGATGCCTCCATCGCATGCAGTCCGTTGCCCACCCGCACTGCTACCTTGTGGGCTCTCGGAGCCCACACTCGAAACTCATGCATTCCCATCCTCCCGAACCAGAAGCGCTACAGGAAAGTCCTGCAACAGTGTCTTCAAAGCAACGCGGCCACCCTGCATCTGCTTGCCCGTCAGTCGATTCGTCCAGACTCCCTCCGGCAGAAGCAGCGAAGTATCGCGCCACGCATCCCCAAGTTTTACGATCCAGCGAGGAGCCACCGTGGCCACCACGCCGCCTCGCAGGTAGCCAAGCACGTGGTCTGCGCGAGCTCCTGCCCCCGGAAGTGGCGTGTAAGATGCCCCTGCACCGAACCATTCAGGATGTTCTTTGCGCAGTTGCAGCGCCGAGTAGATAACCCACATCTTCGGCATGCCTTCTCCGGATCGGGACATCACTCGCTGTCCTATATCTGAACCTGAGAGCTGCCGTATCTCCTCCAGCATCTGTCTGCGGCATTCATAATCCACAGGTCTCCTGTTGTCAGGATCGACCAGGCTCAGATCCCAGACCTCCGTGCCCTGATACAGATCGGGTACACCAGGCGCAGTGCACTTGATGAGCGTCTGCGCCAGTGAGTTGATGCGCCCGGGTTCTTTCACACGTTCGACAAACTGCTCGAGGTCCTTGAGGAAGGGCTGATATTCGAGAGTCCCGGCAATAAACTCCCTCAGCGCATCTTCAAACTCCTGATTGTTCGCGACCCAGCTTGTCTGCAGCTTGGCCTCTCGGCACGCCTTGAGCATATAGGCCTGGGCGCGCTCCACAGGCAGCGGCCATGCGCCGATCAAGGTCTGGTAATAGAGGTACTCCGTATTCGGATCCGGCATCGGACCTGAGGCTGTCTTTCGGCGGAAGCTCGCATTCATACGGGACCAGCGGGAGATTGCGGTTCCGAAGCGGGGTGCCAGCTCCGTCAACACGGCCAACCGTGCACGCACATCTCCGCTGCGTTTCGTATCGTGCGTCGTCAGCGATGTCATTGTGTAGGGATGCGTCGTTTGCATCTTTTCGCAGTAGGCATGAACCTCCTGCGCGCTCAGCCCATTGCTCTGCGGATTGCCGCCAACTTCATTCATTCCAACCATGCGGTTGTAGCAATAAAGCACCGTATCCTCGACGCCCTTCGCCATCACAGGCCCGGTGAACTGCTGGAAGCGAAGGACGAATTCGCTCTCACGCCGTCCCTTCACCTCCATCGTCAGAACATCGCGCATAAAGTCGAACAAACCTGCATCAATATCCTGTCGGCGCGCCTTGGCGCATTCAGTCGCTGCTGCGATGTGCTCGCGATCTTCGTCGGTGATCTCGTTCCTGCCGGGCACGACATATGTCCTGTAGATATCCATACAGGCTGCCATTTCACGAATCGCGCGACGCACCTCCGCACGGGTATAGTCGCGCTGATCCCGGTTGGATTCGCAGATCTCCACAAAGATGGAGGTCAGGCGGTTGACGTCGCTCCCAAGCGCCTCCTGCGACACATTGATCTTCTTATCGTGAACAAGAGCGGGGTAATCCATCAGGCTCGCGGCCATCTGTGGGCCGAGGAACTGTTGATAAATCCCCGTCAGTTCCGTAAGACCCTGCGGCCATAACAACCAGTTCCCGATCACATTCATGAAGTCATAGCCCGTAGTGCCCTGGATCGGCCAGCTCTCGCGTAAAAACTCCCCCGGCTCAAGTATCTTTTCAGCCACGATCCAGGCATCCGGTGCGCGATCCCGCAGCCTTTGCAGATACTCGAGAGGGTCACGCAATCCATCAGGATGGTCGACCCGCAGACCGTCAAGTACCCCCCGCGCCACCCACTCCAGAACGAGCGCATGGGTCTCCTCAAACACATGCTCGCGTTCCACCCGCAAGCCCACCAACGTGTTGACGTCAAAAAAGCGCCGATATCCTAGCTGCTGCCCTGAGGTTTTCCAGTAGGCCAGCCGATAGTTCTGCTGATTCAGGAAGTCATCCAGCAGGTCCTCATTAGAGTTCAGCTCTTCGATCGCTTTATCGATTCCCTCGCAAACCCCCTGCTCCTCTCCGCACAGCCGCTCTAAAAGCCCATAAAGAACCTCTTTATCGCTGTGCACCGCCAACACCTTTCGACGGTCTTCAAGCTGCGGTGAGGGAAGCCTGCCGAACGATGCAGCCAGAAAGCTGAGCGTCTTCGAACGGGCCAGTTCCGCCGCCCGGCCCAGGATCGACGGCAGAGATTGCGGCGAAACCGGCATGGTCTCGCCTGCCGCTTCCACCTGGAACCGAATGCCGACCCGCGCAACGCGTATGCCGCCCTGGTGCAAGACTCTGCCGTACTGGTCACCGAGGATGGGCACGAGAATCTTGTCGCGCAGCCTCTCTTCCACAGGTTCCCAATCAATATCAAAGAAGGAGGCGTACCGGCTGGACGCGCCGTTTTCCAGAACATCCCACCAGTAACGGTTTTCTTTTCCGAGCGACATGTGGTTTGGAACAATGTCCAGAACCTGTCCAAGTTGCAGCTCTTTCAAGCGCTCCAAAAATCGAACGTGACCTTTGACTCCTCCAAGCTCATCATTGACCTGCTGATGAGACACCACATCGTAGCCATGGGTACTCCCAGGCGCAGCCTGCAGATACGGGGAACAATACACATGCGAAATCCCCAGGTCACGAACGTAGTCGGCGATGCGCACCGCATCGTCAAAGGTGAACTCCTTATAGAGTTGGAGCCGATAGGTCGAGACAGGCACACGAGGCATGGAAAGATCCAGTCGGGTAAACTACAGCTGCAAGATTGAGATAGATTGATTTCTCAAAGTGTTAGACCTCCTGCCATGGAGTGGGGTTGTACCTGAGCACCTACTCTGGATGGGCACACTGCAACCGGGCAGACGACATTCGCATCTTCTCTGACAGAGAGTCGACATCATCGTGAAGAAAGCTGGCAGCGCTTCAGATCCACTCTGGTACAAGGATGCAGTTATCTATGAGCTTCACGTGCGCACCTTCCAGGATTCCAACGGAGACGGCATCGGCGACTTCCCCGGGCTGATCACGCGTCTGGATTATCTGCAGGAACTTGGCGTCACCTGCCTCTGGCTGCTCCCCTTCTTTCCATCTCCCCTCAGGGACGATGGTTACGATATCGCCGACTACACCAGCGTCAATCCCAGCTACGGCAATATCGACGACTTCAAACGTTTCCTGAATGCAGCGCACCAGCGCAACATGCAGGTTCTGATCGAGCTGGTCGTCAATCACACATCAGATCAGCATCCTTGGTTTCAGGCGGCCCGCCACGCCCCGCCAGGATCGCCGGAACGGAACTTTTATGTCTGGTCCGATACGGACCAAATCTACAAAGATGCTCCCATCATCTTCTCGGACACTGAAAAGTCAAACTGGACCTGGGACGAGACGGCAAATGCCTATTACTGGCATCGCTTCTTCTCGCATCAGCCCGATCTGAACTTCGAAAATCCAGCCGTCATGGAAGAGGTCCTAACGGCCATGCGCTTCTGGCTGGACTTGGGCGTCGACGGACTGCGTCTGGATGCAATTCCCTACCTTGTAGAGCGTGACGGGACCATGTGTGAGAACCTTCCCGAGACGCACGCCATCATCAAGCGCCTGCGCGCCGCCATCGATGCGGAATACACAAACCGTTTTACGTTGGCTGAGGCCAACCAGTGGCCGCCGGAGGTGCGTCCCTACTTCGGCGACGGGGATGAGTGCCACATGGCGTTCCATTTTCCGCTCATGCCGCGCATCTACATGGCTCTTCGGCAGGAAGACCGGTTGCCCATTACGGACATCCTGGCAAGGACGCCGCCCATCCCGGACTCCTGCCAGTGGGGACTCTTCCTCAGAAATCACGACGAGCTTACCCTCGAGAT
>DASTSJ010000040.1:0-2676 GCA_035760765.1 Edaphobacter sp.
CCAAGAACGTCAAAGTGGCAACTCCCTTTGGCGGAGTAGAAGTAAAGACCAGCGATAAAGAGGATGTCACCGGCTTCGGTCTTCCCGTCTATCCCGGCGCAGAGATCGTCAAGAAGAACAAGAACGACGGTTCGGCGGATGTGAACCTGAACTTTGGAAGATTTCAGCTTCGTGTAAAAGCCGTAAGCTATCGCACCCCTGACACGCCGGAGAAGGTGACAGACTTCTATCGCGATGCCTTGAAGCGGTACGGAACCGTAATCCAGTGCAACCATGACAAGCCTGTGGGAACCCCTACTGAGACAGACCAGGGCCTTACCTGCTCGGACGGAGACAAGAAGCATGTTGAAGTTAGCGCCGATCAGGGCGGAAAGATGGAACTCAAAGTCGGCTCAAAGCAGCATCAGCGCATCGTCTCCATCGAACCTGAAGACTCTGGAACAAAGTTCGGCATGGTAGTCCTCGATCTGCCCGGAAGCCTCTCTGTGGCCGACGATAACCTGGATCAGCGCCAGTAACCACCTGAGCAGCTTGCCGCCCGGATTTCGCATGGGATAGCTTTGACCTATGCAAGCGTTTTGCCATCGGTGCGAAGAACCGCTGCCCTCCGGCGAAGAGTCCCCTGCCTTCTGCCCTCACTGCGGTGCACCCCAGATTTATATCTCCGAGGCTCTGGAGACGACCTCGGCTTCCGGCGAAAACTCGACCGGCGTGCTTCCGCCGCCCCATCCGCAGCAGGTCGACTGGAAGGTCGCCATCCTCTGCGCCGTAATGGTCGCCTTGGTCGCCGCCGTCCTTAGCGTCGCTTCTACCCGTCTGGCCGCGTTCTCCTTCATTAATTGGCTCTGGACCATCAGTGCCTCCGTGGTGGCGCTTACGCTCTACCAGCGACGGCGCCCCGATGCCATCATGGACGTCAGCGTCGGAGCAAAGATCGGCGTCCTGGTTGGCCTTACGCTCATCGCCTCTATCGGCCTGTCCATGGCCATTGCAGGCCTCGTCGCCCGTTTCGGTCTGCACCACATGGCTACCTTCGACAGTGAGCTTCGCACGCAGATCGAAAAGGCCGCTTCCACCAACCCGCAACCCGCCGACCTGATGCGATTCATATACTCTCCGGAGTTCAAGGCCGGAATCATGCTGGCTGGTTTCTCCATGCTCTCCGGACTGGTCATCCTGATGTCCACCGTCGGCGGCGCCGTGGGTGGCCTGCTTCGCACTCGCCGCCAATAATCTCTCTCCCTTCGAACATCGAACAGCGCAATGCCTGCTGGTATCATCAGCGGAAAGGCTATGAGCGCAGATTTGGAACTCAGCAACCCGAAGATTCGCGAGAAGGGCCGCCTCATGTCGGCCTCGGAGATTGAACGCACCCTGGTGCGTCTGGCGCACGAGATCGTCGAGAAGAATAACGGCGGCGAAAACCTTGGACTTATCGGTATCAAGCGCCGCGGTATCCCGCTCGCCCAGCGGCTCGCCTCCATGATTGAAAAGATCGAGAAGCATCCCATCGACACCGGTGTGCTCGACATCAGCTTCTACCGTGACGATCTCTCAACCAGCGGAACGCGGCCCACGGTCAAGCCGGGGACCATCGGCTTCGACGTCACCGGGCGCGACATTATCCTCGTCGATGACGTTCTCTACACCGGCCGCACCATTCGCGCTGCGCTGGACGCGCTGTTCGATCAGGGTCGCCCCAGGAGCGTGCAACTTCTGGCGCTCATCGATCGCGGCCACCGCGAGCTTCCGATCGAGGCGACCTACACCGGCCGCACCATCCCCACATCCAGCCGAGAGATCATCGAAGTCAAGCTGAACGAAGTTGACGGCCAGGAGCAGGTCCTGCTGGTCGAACGGGTGGATTGATCCAGACAATGCAAAAGGTAAGTGCATCCGCGTCTTCTCAATCCAGCTACGCTCCCGGCTCTCTTCTTAGTGTCAGCCATCTTTCAGTCGCAGATATCTCTTTGATTCTCTCGGAGACGGAGAGAATCGGGCATCTCAGCCATGCAGACCGCACCGCGATACTCCGCGGACGGACGATCGCTCTTCTCTTCTATGAATCGAGCACCCGCACGCGCACCTCGTTCGAGCTGGCGGCAAAGTCTCTCGGCGCCACCACCACGCTGGTCAGCGACAAGTCCTCCTCGATCGAAAAGGGCGAAAGCCTCAAAGACACCGGCCTGACGCTCCGCGCCCTCGGAGCCGAGTGCATCATTCTGCGCCACTCCGCCTCGGGAGCGCCCTACGTCCTCGCTCGCGAGACTGGCCTTCCCGTCCTCAACGCCGGTGACGGCATGCACGAGCATCCCTCTCAGGCGCTCCTCGATCTGCGTACCATCCTCACCCGCCTTCATGGTCCTGACAAAGCCGCCTCAGTCAACGAGCGCTCTCTGGAGGGCGTGACCGTCACCATCACCGGCGACATCTTCCACAGCCGCGTCGCCCGTTCTAACGCCATGCTGCTGCCTCGCCTCGGAGCCCGCGTCCTGCTCTGCGGCCCCCCGAGGCTACTCCCTGAAGTCGCGCTCGAGCTAGGCCCCGGCATCGAGATTGAGCGCGATTTTGATCGCGCCCTGGTCCGTTCGCAGGTCGTCATGATGCTCCGCATCCAGAAGGAGCGCCTCGCCGGCATGGAGCTCAATCTGGCTGACTACATCGGCCGCTATCAAC
>DASTSJ010000041.1:0-3667 GCA_035760765.1 Edaphobacter sp.
TGGTACTCGTAGCCCGCCTTGAGCGAGTGGTTCTTCACGACCCACGAGTAGTTCACCTTCGGGTCCAGCAGCGCCGGATTCTGGAACTGCGGATTCGTCGTCTGGCGTCCCAGCGCCGAGAAACCCGAGATGCTGATGCCCGGAATACCGCCCGCAACCGTCGGATCCGTCGGCAGTCCAGGGAAGACTAGCCCGGCATCCTGCCCGATCGAGAGCGAGAACTTGCCTGCCTTCGTGCGCGAAAGTCCAAGGCGGGCATCCAGCAACTGATTGGATCCAATCACGCGCGTGTAGCCCAGCGCGATCTGCTGATCCAGAATCCTCTGCTTGCCATTCGAGTTTCCATCGAGCGGAAGCCCGAAGACCGGAAAGTCCGTTGCGTTTTGCTTCAGATCAGAGACGCGCAGAAAGAAGGAATTCTTCTGGTTCAGCGTCCAATCCAGGCGAAGATCGCCCTTGTCCGAGAAGTTGTTCGACCGCTGCAGCGTCGTAAAGTTGTTCTGCGTCGCCGGCGTCGGGTTCTGCTGCGCAATCAGCGATGCAATCTTCAGAGCTGAAGGCGAGATATGCGGCGAGCTCAAGATGGACGTGCCCGCTGCATAGGAGGTGCCGTCGTACGGGTCATACACAGTCTTGCTGAACTTGCCCGCAAGCTGGTTCGGCGTAGGCAGCGTCGCCGAAGAGATCTGCTTGCGCGACTGCCGGAAGCCTTCGTAGTCCAGGAAGAAGAATAAATGGTCGTGCACAATCGGGCCGCCGATGTTGCCGCCAAACTGGTTGCGGTTGTACGCCGGCTTCTGCCCTCCCGGCGGACGGAAGAATCCCGTCGCGTTCAGATCGGTGTTGCGGATGAACTCGTACACGCGCCCGTGGAACTGGTTCGTTCCCTGCGCAAACGCCACGTTGATCACCGCACCGGAGGCGCGTCCATACTCCGCCGTCTCGTTATTCGTCACCACCTGGAACTGCGCAATCGAATCCGGCGCCGGCTGGATAATCTGGTTTGAGAATCCCTGGTTCGACTCTCCATAGGCATTGTTGTCCATGCCGTCCAGCAGGAAGTTGTTGAAGATCGACCGCTGCCCATTGACGTTGAACGAACCCTCGCGCAGCAGGCCGGTATTGGAGACCGTGGACATGGCTCCCGCCGTCTGCCGCACACCCGTCGTAAGACCGATCAGGTCCGAGTAGTTACGGCTCACCAGCGGAAGCGCCGCCGTCTGGTACTGTGTCACCACCTGCCCGCGCTGGCTGGTATCCGTCTCCACCTGCAGCGAAATACCCGAGACCTCAACCGTTGTGCTCGTCTCACCCACCTGCAGGGTCAAGTCGATCCTCTGGCGCGCCCCGACCGACACCGCAATATCAGTCGCCCTGCTGGGAGCGAAGCCCGCCTTGCTGACCTCAACGTTATACTGGCCCACGCGCAGCGCCGGAACCTCGTAGTCACCCGTCTCGTTCGTCTGCCGCGTGCTCACCACACCCGTGGCAATATTTGTAACCTTTACCGTTGCATCTGGGACCACCGCACCGGAGCCGTCGTGGACCGTACCTACAATGCTTCCGTTCTCGTACTGGGCCAGGGCCCGGCCCTGCAGCAAAACAAGACATACCAGTGCCACTGTCAGTAGATTGAGGATTTTGCGCATACCACTCACCCTAGCGGGGCTCTGTGTACGCACGATCACGTGAAGATGAACACAAGGTTGCATCGGCGCTCCTTCAAAAAGAAAAGGCCCATGCGGCAGATCTCTCGTCTAGCGTGCGTCCACCGTCGCTCTTAACTGCTCCGGCACCAGCGGACTCGACAGCAGCTTCATCGCGCCCGTCAGGTAGTACGTCGGAATCCTGGGATACTGTTCCTCAATCAAAATCAGCGTGCGGAAGTCGAAGCTCTGCACCTCGGCCCGGCCCACCATGCCACCCTTCACAATCGCGCCGCACAGCGCGTTTACAAATGCCTGCGGCCCCACCGTGTGATTCTTGTGCGCCTCATCGGTCGCAATGCCCTCCGGCATGATCTTGGTCTCGATGTTGAACCGCACTCGCGCTGCATTCTCCGCCCGCTCCTTCGCGTGAGGATCGTTCTTACCTGCACCGCTGCGGTAGTACTCGACGTAAAAGTTCACAAACCGGAACAGCTGCGCCGCATACGTCGGAACATACGGGCTTATCAAGGCTTCCTTGTTCGCAAACGCCACCGCAACCGGCGAAAGCGAAAGATCGTTCTTCTGCTCCGGCCCAAAGTGCACCTTGTCGCAGATAAATGTCTTCTGTGCGTCCGTGCTCGAGATGTCTTTCGTGAAGACGCGATTCGCCATCGTGTATGGCTTGCCGTCCGCACGCCTGCAGCTCTCCGGATTTAGAAACTGGTCGTGCCAGATCAGCGAGACGCCGTCGGTCGTCACGCCAGTATCCGTCTCGAGCGTCGTAACTAGCTGATCTAGCCCGCTCTCGAACGAAGGCAGCGTATTTTCCGGCCTCAACCCGCGGCCACCGCGATGCGCCGTCACATCGAACTTCGCCAGCCTCTGGCGCTCCTGATCGGTCTTCGCCGCTGCCCGCTCATCTTTCAGGACCTGCTGCAGAACGTCGGGCCGATCCGTAATCAGGCCATCCACTCCCATGCGGATCTCCGTCCGCATCTTCTCCGGATCGTTCGTCGTCCAAGGCACTACCTTGAAGCCCTGCGCCTGCAGCTCCTTCAGAGGAACCTCGCCGCTCAGCACCGTCGAATCCACCGGCGACAGCACCGGCTTCTCTGCGCCGTGAGCCCTCGCATGGTCCCACGCCTTCTCCATTAACTGCATGTAAGGATTCGCCACTGGCCCCTGGGCCTCCGCCGCCATCACAGAGCTCACGCATAGAACTATGCCGCTAAAAAATCGTCTGTTCATCAAGCGCAAGCATCGTACACGACCGTTACGTTAGCGTTAAAGCCTAGGAATCGCCGTGGTTAACGGACATGCAGATCGGCACATTCTACAAGAAGAGCTTCAGCGAAGAAGCCGATCCAAATAGCCGCAACCTTGGACAGACGGGTGTCATTCGGAGCGTAGGCAAGCCGCAGACAGGTGTCATCCTGAACGAAGGCGAAGCCGCAGTCGAAGGATCTGCGGTTTTTATCCCGGACTAACCGCCTGGTCTTTGTCCAAAGGCTTTACCGTGCAAAACGCGACAGACGCAACCAACCCTATGCACGATTAAAAGAAACGACCCGCCGTCGATCTCCACAGTGGACGGCAGGCCGCGAAGATAGCCAGACTCCCGACCTGGCTAGCTTGTCTCCAAAACTCAGAAGTGGTGAGTCATCCCGAAGATGACCGTGTAGTCAGCAAAGAACGCATCGCCGTTCCGTGTGCCGTACTTGATCTCAGGCACACTCGGCGGTCTGTCTCTCCGCAATGCCCAAGGTCCGTTCACCGAAAGTGTCGTGCGCCGCACATTCACCATCAGGCCGGGATCGATCGAGATCACGCTCCCCGGTCTGCGGAATCCATTGCTGTCTCCGATCAGATCCCGCACAGGCACTCCCTCTCCTCTCGCCCCGAGGCTCAACGCAACGCCCCGCAGCTTCGGCACTCCCTGAGATATTCCCATCCGGTACAGGTATTGATCTGTGACCGACATCACACCCTGTCCCGGCTGGCTACGGAACGTCTGCACG
>DASTSJ010000042.1:0-6507 GCA_035760765.1 Edaphobacter sp.
CAGATTGCATGGGTGGAGCTGCGCGGACCGACCGACTGCTCGATTTACACGCAGGAGAAATGGGACCAGCTTCTCGATCGTTTGGGGCCAGATCCTCTCAACGGAGATGCTCCCGACAGGATGATCCTGAAGGTCCAGAAGAGCCGAAAATCCATCGGAGAGCTATTGATGGACCAAAAGTTATTTGCGGGAGTTGGCAACATCTTTCGTGCGGAGCTGCTGTATCGGGCACAGTTGAGCCCATTCCGACCCGGCAGAGACGTCGAAGAAGGGACGCTGCGAAGCATCTGGAAGGATGCAGAGCAGTTGATGCCGGCGGCGATGATCGACCGCCGCATTGTCACGACGCGACCAAAGCACCGCCCGCACAAGAAAGGAAAGGTGCTGAAAGAGGAGGCGCATTATGTGTACCGACGCCATGGACTTCCCTGCTTCGTTTGCGGAACCATTGTCAAAAAGATGGAAGTCGCCGGGCGCAATCTATTCTGGTGCCCGGAGTGTCAGTCCGACTAACGCCGGGGCTACTCAAGCACGAGGTAGTTAGCAAAGTGTCGATTGAGCATCTTATCCGCAGGGATGTAACGATAAGGAGCCTTGGAGAGGATGAAGGCCTGCGCCTCCGATGGCTGCGGCGATCCATCCTCAAGGAAGGCACGCTCAGAGAGCCGAGAGGTTGGTATACGGTCCAGCAGACTACGGCGCAGAAAAAACCGGATTCCATGAATGTAGACAGGCCGGTAATTTTGCAGAAACTCAGGGTAGGAATCGAGCTTTGTAACCTCCGTGAAGACTTCGTGAATCTCGATCACGTCGGGGCGCCGCTGCTGCAGGACGTAAGGCTGCACCGCAGAGAAACCTTGGTGGGCCAGAGTTCGATCGCAGAGGAGCCCGAGATCGACCACGTGAACGTTGTTGGTAAACAGCATGACCGCGCCCATATCTGCGGCAGCGTAGGTAAGGACGGGGGTCCCGGTGATCTGTTGAAGCTCTGTGAGAATGGGCGCAGCAACTCCTACCCGATCCACCGTGATATTCGGCATATATACGGGTGCCTTTTCGGAGCGCAACGGCTGAATGCGGGCTTGCATGCGACCGACCGTAAGAAGGCAAAGGGCCAGGGTGATCCAGGTGAGCGCGCGAGGAGCGAGATTGCTGAAGACGGGAAGCAGCAGCAGAGCGATCAGGAAGGGCCACGCACTGTAGAAGGAGCGAAACTCCGGACCCCAATTAGGGCCGATGGCGGTGCTGAGTATGAGCGAGAAGAGAACGAACGCCAGGAGAAAGCGCAGGTGCCAGGAGCTTTGCATAGCAGTGCTTATCTCTTTGCGGGGAAAGAGCGGAAGACGCAGGACAATGACACGGTAGAGAGCATAGCCAGCAAGCAGGACGAGGAATATCTTGCAGGAGTAGAGGATGAGAAAAGGCTCGGTGATATGCCGCTCGAGTCCTATTCGCAAAGAGGGAGCAGAGTATGGAAAGTGCTGCTTTGCAGTAACAGTGTTGGGTAGGAGATCACCAAAGTAGAGCCAACGGGCGACATTGGAGGCTATGAAGATCAGGCCCCAGGAGAGGACAGGAGCGACATTCCGACGGAGATTGCGTTCGGCGAGGACAAAAGGCACCATAAGCCACGCCGCCTCCCAGCGCATCAGAAGGAGCAGGGCTCCGGCGCCGATGTATAGAAGGCGCGACTTGCGACCGGTTGAAGGAAAAAGGATCAGCATCCCCATGACGAACGTCAGAATGAGAGGCGTCTCCATACCGTTGATGGTTTCGTAGAACATCAGCGTGCAGCCCACGATTCCGGCAACCAGGTTGGCGAGCGTTTCACTGGTCCAGGAATTGAACCAGGTGCGGATGAGGACGATATTGAGGAGGTTGAGGACGAGCGTGGATATCTTGGCAAAGGCAAGGAGCGCTGTGGGACTTGCAAGGAATTTCGCTGGAGCAGTCATGAGAAGCATCCAGAGCGTTGTCGAATATCCTTCAACAATTCCTGAGCCGGGAGTCGGTTCGATGCGCCCTGTGTGGGCGAAGGTTCTAGCGAAGCCGAGCGTGATGGCGGAGTCGTCCCAGGTGATAGCCCAGAATCGCCAGGCGACGAAGATCTGGACGATGAGAGCGACGGCAACAAGAAGGCGTGAGGGCCAGAGCCCATACAGGTCCGAGCCACGAAGATCCTGCGATCGTTCGACGGCCGGCGTGGCCTCGATTTCAGCAAAACGCATAGCAGGTCCTCTGCTGTAGATTATCGAAGATGCGGTTTAGGTCGACGGAACAATATAGAAGTCAGGTGATTAGCGAAGAGAGCTATGGCAACAGCAAAGACAAAGGACTACTACGGAATACTCGGCGTCAAGAAGACGGCCACTGCGGATGAGATTCGAAAAGCGTTCCGCAAGGCTGCCCGCAAATATCATCCGGACGTAAATCCGGGCGACAAAAAGGCGGAGGAGAAGTTCAAGGAGATCTCCGAGGCCAACGACGTTCTGAGCGACGAGAAGAAGCGCAAGATCTACGACCAGTTCGGGTTTTACTCCGACTCGATCGATCCTGCAGCCGCAGAAGCTGCTGCACGAGGCGGCTACGGAGGCCCGGGAGGATTCGGTGGCGCACATGCCGGTCGGGGTGGCGCACAGGAGGTTCCCTTCGATTTTGGGGGCTTTGACTTCTCCGACTTCGCAGCCGGCCGTCAGGAGAGCACGGGCGGGGGATTCGGCGGAGGTTTCCGCGATATCTTCGGCCAGATGTTCTCGGGCAATCGAAATGCTGCATCGAGAGGTCCGCAGCCCGGTACCGATCTGGAGTATCAGGTCAATGTGGACTTCTGGACCGCTATCCGCGGAGGTGTGGCCCGGCTTGAGATTCAGCGGCAGGAGATGTGTCCGACTTGCAAAGGCAAGGCCACGACCGGCGGAAGCATGGAATGTCCGGAGTGCCACGGCAGCGGCCAGGTGACGCAGATGGGAGGACGGATGAAGTTCAATATCCAGTGCCCCCGCTGCGGAGGATCAGGCAAGACACAGAACGTCTGTCCGACCTGCGATGGGCAAGGCGTCGTGACCAAACGAGAGCCGTTGGAGTTTCGGATCAAGCCGGGCACACGCGACGGTCAGAGGATTCGCCTGGCCGGGAAGGGCAACGCTGGAATCAATGGTGGAGCGGCCGGCGACCTGTATCTGATCATCAAATCGGGAACTCACCCGGTCTTTACGCGCACAGGGGATGACATCTATGTCACGGTTCCAGTGACCATAGCGGAGGCCTCGCTAGGCGCAAAGGTCGAAGTCCCGACGATCGATACGCATGAAGGTGGCGGACGTACCCATCTCAAGATCCCGCCGGGAACGCAATCCGGTCAGAAGCTTCGTCTGCGCGAGAAGGGAGTGCCTTCTGCTGTTCACGAGGGCAGACGCGGCGATCAGATTGTGGAGGTCCGGATCGTTGTACCTAAGGTGCAGGATGAGCGATCGAAAGAGATCCTACGCGAGTTTGCAAAGCTTAACCCGGAAGACCCACGCGAAGAGATCTTTACGAAGATCTAAGCGGAAGACGGGTGGGTGCGTATCGGCGCGGGATTCCATGGCGCACCCGTTTCCCGGTTTCTCTCGCCGGACAACTCGTCGTGTCGCTCCGGAAGTCTTTGGGAACCGGAGTTCACCGGTGCCGGAAGGACGAATTCATTGATCAGCGACGTCAGGCATTGGACGCTCTCTGGAGCGACCGCTGCGGCACGGGCCGCAAGCCACGCCTGGGGAGTAATGATGATCTCTGCTCTTCCTTGCCGGACAGCGCTGTAGATTTGATTTGCGGCCCGCTTTACGGATGCGGCAAGCACGGGGGTTGTGGCTGCAATATCGAACCAGCGCTGCTCTTTCTTCTCGTTTCCAACAAACTTTGCGTGTTGATGGCCTCCGGTGCGCATCAGGCCAGGGCAGACGGTCGTGACTCGGATTCCCTTTTGACGCAACTCGGCATGGAGCCCTTCGGAGAAGCCGACCAGAGCAAATTTGCTGGCCGTGTAAGGAAGCATGTGAGGGACGGCGATCTTGCCGCCAACCGAGCAGATGTTGACGATTGCCGCCGGGCGCGCCGGATCCCGATGGAGCATGTGCGGGAGCGCTGCCTGGGTGACGTACAGGGCTGCGAAGAAGTTGGTACTCATCGCACGCTCGTAGGCCTCCAGGGGCTGGTTCTCGACCGGCCCAACCTCCATAATTCCGGCATTGTTAATGAGGACATCGATCCTGCCGAAGTGCTGGATGGCATGCTCGATCAGGGCGGCTGCCTGCGCCTTGTCTGTCAGGTCCGCTGGAATGAGCAACGCATCCTCCGGCGATGTGATCGCGCCATGTTGCAGAAGGATGTTGCGCGCCTCATAAAGTTCATGAACCTTGCGCGCGGTCAGCACGAGCCGGTTTCCCTCCCGAGCGAATCGTTCGGCGATAGCAAAACCGAGTCCTCGGGAGCCTCCCGTCACCAGGACGATGCGATCTTCACATCCTCGCTGCCTTCGTCGCTGGCGACCCTGATCGCGAAGCCTAATTGCGGCGGCGGTAACTGCGGCGGCTCCGGTAAGTACGGAGAGGAGATGACTTCGCTTCATAGTGAGTGTCCAGTTTGCGATGGGATTCGCTTCAGCAGCGGCTAAAATTCTTTGACGCGGATTCAGCCCCTCAGGCTAGACTTTTGCTAAGAAAAAGATTGAAACCGAGAGACGAGGCGAAGCCAATGGCAACCAAGCGTAGAAGCAAAGGCGCGTACATGATTTCGGCCGTCGCTGAGATGTACGAGATTCATCCCCAGACGCTGCGGCTGTATGAACGGGAAGGACTTCTTCGTCCGTCACGCAGCGAGGGAAACACGCGTCTTTACACGGACGAGGACCTGGAGAGGCTGGAGTTCATCCTGAATCTTGCCCGGGATCTGGGCGTGAATATCGCGGGAATTGCTGTAATTTTGCAGATGCGCGAGCGCATGGAGGAGATGAACCGCCAGATGCAGGGTTTTGTGGATTACGTCAGGACCGAGATGCTCTCTCGCATCCAGCAGGGTTCCACCTCGGCCGGATTGGTTCCGATGCGTCCTCCCGTGGTGGTTCAGCCTACGGCGACTGCTAAGAGGAGAAAGACTGGGTCCTTCGAGTAGCCTCTCGTCACACAGCCGCAGTGGCGCCTATTGATCGCAGCCAAACCATCTTTTTATGAGTCTCGACCGGCTTAATGAGAAGGGGCTGGAGAAGATGGACCAGAGCTACCAAAGCCTGAGGATCCGTTTCCGGAGGGGCTGCCAAACGTGCTCGAACCCGGTGAAGAGCCTGAGGGCGAGCTGGATCCGAAGCCTGTGCTGGAGCCAAAACCTGAAGACGATCCCGAGCCAAAGCCCGAGGATGATCCCGAACCGAAGCTCGAATTTGTTCCTCCGCCGAGGAGAGCCCCCTTCGCCTTCAGTTGCTCAATGCGGGGATCGTAGATGAACTCCCACGTCTGATAGGTGGTCTGCTCGTTGACCACGCTGATGGAGGGTCCCGAGCGGGAGCTACCGACGCCTACGATCGGTGCTCCTCCGCCAGAAAAGGTTGTGGCAGATTGACTTCCGATGCCTCCGGAAGACCCTGAGCCGCCGGAGGAGACAGTAGCGCCGGGAGTCGAGCCTGGGCCTGCGGTCGTATTCGTAGAAGATCCCAGGCTGAATCCTGAATTCGCGCTTCCACCCCCCAGACCTGGACTGCCCGCGGAGCCCAGTCCACCCGATCCCATGGGAGAGCCGCCGATGGTAGAACCTGGCTGGCCGGAGACCATGGATGACGCGGATCCAAGTACGCCCGCCGCGCCCGGAAGCCCAGCCAGAGGCTTCCCAAAGAAGCCCTTCACGGTTGTCTTGGCCTCACCAAGATGGATCAAACGCCAGTCGGCCTTTCCCGTCATGGGGTCCGTATATTTCTGTCGCAGAAAGCGGATATTAGACGTCTTCTCAAGCTGATCGACAGTGCCGGGATAGCGACCGAACTTGCGGTAGTAGAGCTGGATTGCCCGCACGTACTCATTGCCACGATGGATCGCTTCGACCTCGCGTTCGCGTCGCAGCTCTCGCGCGACCGTTGGAGCTGCAATTCCAAGCACCAGGAAGACGAGGAATATAAGAACGATTGCACCGATGAGCAGGAATCCCTCTTCGCCTTGCCGTTCGGGATGTGACGGGTGGAGCTGCATAGAAAGGCTCTACTGCGCAATCAGCGGAAGCGACTGCCGGTTGTTGTTCGCCATATCCTCAACCAGCACCGAGTTCGCGGCGACAGAGATGATCTTGTACCGCCGCTGCACAATGTCCCCGTCGGCAGCGAGAAAGACGTCTTCGCCGTGGAGAAGGAAGGCCTTGCGCTTCCCTGTCGACGAGATCTCCGTGCCGAAGAACTTAAGGTCGATGGGGGGCGGGGGCGGCGGCCCCTGGGGAGCTACATAGACAGGAGCAGTCGTCTTCGGGCGAGCGGGCGCGATCGGCTTCGGA
>DASTSJ010000043.1:0-3095 GCA_035760765.1 Edaphobacter sp.
GGAAGAGTGAGATGGGGGTTACAGTCCGGTTGATCGCGCGGGCTTCAGTTCGAAAATAAAGCCGGCGTTCGGGCGAGTGCATCCCTGCGACAGGGGGCGTCGACCCGGACCGGACGGAGGACGGAGGAATTTTCGGCAGCATTTTCATGGGGTGCCCTCCAGCGGCAATCTACCCATTCGTATCAGGGGTTATGTTCCGTTCGATGCAGGATTCAGGCTCTCCGTTGCGTGGTCCTGGAAGAAGGTCCGCAGTTTCTTCCAGCTCGTATCCAGGGTTTCGGGAAGTACGCGAGTCTCTGCCGTGACGGTCATGAAGTTGGTATCGCCGACCCAGCGCGGAAGGGCGTGCAGGTGAATGTGTCCTGCCACGCCGGCGCCCGCAGCCTCTCCGAGATTCATGCCGAGGTTGATGCCATCGGGCCGGTAGACAGAGCGGAAGGCGCGCTCCGCGGTTTGAGCCAGCCCGATGATCTCGTGCGCTGCCTCTGGAGGGGCTGCAGAGAGAGAGTCGGTATGGAAGTAGGGCAGGATCAGGAGATGTCCTGTGGCGTACGGAAATGCGTTCAGGCAAATAAAGCTGTGACGCCCGCGATAGACGATGTGGGAGTAGCGCTCGGCAGTTTCAGCCGGCATACCGTGCGCGATGGCATAGTCCGTTGCGGCGATCATATTGCAGAAGACACAATGCTTATCCTCTGCGGCGGGCCACGCGGACAACTCGGGCGGGACACCGGTACGTGCCTGCTGGTCAGTGCGGGTGATGTAGGAATAGCGCCAGGGGGTCCATAGACGATCCATAGGTGAGCAGAGTATAGCGGCAGAGCCTACCTATGCAGGGCATTGCACTTATAAACGTGCGATAAAAGCTGGGGATTTTGCGCTCCGGCTCGGTTGACGTATGCAAGGTGAAGTTCTATCGTTAAATACGAGCCTCTGCGTGTGGGACCCAAGTGCAGCCGCTCCTTCTTCAAAGATGTAAAATTCGTTCCTGCCTGGGCGCTTGATCAGGAATAGGGGTTCAGTCTCTTAAAATTGACTGAGCGGTTCCTTGAGAAGGCCGCCTTGAGATGGAACGGGACCTTGGGTTCTGGAGTCCTCAATCAATGGTAGATAACCATCATCCCGATCAAACCGAGAGCAAACCTCTGACCACCGAACTGGAAGTCCTAGCGCCCGAAGCGACAGCTGAGAATGCAGAGCTGTCTTCTGAATCCACCACCAACCAGCAGCATGAGATCGCCCAGCCCGTGGAGTCCCCGGTAGCGGTAGCCAATGAAGCCGCCGAAGAGCCGGACTATGATTCCGCTGACTTTGCCGAAGCTCTGGCAAACTTTGACCGCGAACAGGCGGCAGAGTCTGCAGCAGCACAGAGCCTGACAGCCGAAGAGGCCATTGTCACCGGTACAGTCGTCAAGATTACGGACAAGCATGTTGTTGTCGATATTGGGCTGAAGTCTGAAGGTCTCATTCCGCTGGAGCAGGTGCTGGACATCAACGGTGCGCCGAAGTTCCAGACCGGTGATCAGGTAGAGGTTGTCGTCGAGCGGGAAGAGGCCGAGGGCGGCTACCTGGTCAGCTACGAGAAGGCCCTGCGCCATAAGGTATGGGACAAGCTCGAGGCCGCGGCCAACGACAAGGTTCCCGTCAAGGGAATGGTTCTGAGCCGAGTTAAAGGCGGCCTGACCGTCGATATCGGCATCAAGGCGTTCCTGCCCGGATCGCAGGTTGAGATTCGCCCCGTTCGCAACCTCGACGGCTACATCGGCCAGGAGATCGAAGTTCGCGTTATCAAGCTAAATAAGAAGCGCGGAAATGTCGTTATCAGCCGCAAGGAGCTGCTCGAAGAGGAGCAGAACGCCAAGCGGTCGGTAACCCTGACCACTCTGGAAGAGGGAACCATCCTTACCGGGACCGTGAAGAACCTGACCGACTACGGTGCGTTCGTTGATCTGGGCGGTCTGGACGGCCTGCTTCACATCACCGACATGAGCTGGGGTCGCTTGACCCATCCTCGTGATCTGGTCAACGTCGGCGACGAGATTCAGGTAAAGGTTCTGAAGTTCGACAAGGACAAGCAGCGCGTCTCCCTCGGCTTCAAGCAGCTGACGCCGGATCCGTGGCTGGATGCTACCGAGCGCTATCCGATCGGTGCTCAGGTTCGCGGCCGCGTCCTCTCTGTGACCGACTACGGCGCTTTTGTGGAGCTGGAGCAGGGAATCGAGGGACTGGTTCACGTCTCCGAGATGACCTGGTCCAAGCGCATGAAGCATCCCTCGAAGCTGGTCAAGCCGGGCGACGAGGTTGACACCATCATCCTGAGCGTCAACCCGAACGACCGTCGTATTTCCCTCGGCATGAAGCAGCTCCAGGACAATCCCTGGGAGCAGCTCGAGGACAAGTATCCTGCCGGCACCGTTGTCGAAGGTCGCGTTCGTAACTTGACCGACTTCGGCGCCTTCATCGAGATCGAAGACGGCATCGACGGCCTGGTCCACGTCTCGAACCTGAGCTGGACGAAGCGCATCAAGCATCCATCTGAGGTTCTTAAGAAGGGCGAAAAGATCAAGGCTGTTGTTCTTGGGGTTGAGCCTGAGAACCGTCGGCTTTCACTCGGCGTCAAGCAGCTGCAGCCCGACGTCTGGGATACCTTCTTCGCACAGCACCGCGTTGGCGATGTGGTTAAGGGCAAAGTCCTGCGCACCGCGCAGTTCGGCGCCTTCATCGAGATCGCGGAAGGTGTTGAGGGTCTCTGCCACGTCTCCGAGGCTGTTGATGAGAACAATGTTCCCGTCAAGCTGGACGTTGGCGATGAGCACGAGTTCCGCATTGTGAAGATGAACCAGGACGAGAAGAAGGTCGGCCTGAGCATCCGCGCAGTGGGAGAAGAGGCCAGCCGCGCTGAGGTCGAGAGCTACAAGGAGCGGGACCACAAGGGATCGTCGTCCTCTTCCTCAAGCGGAACAACTCTGGGCGATCTGATCAACTGGAAGCGCTCGGAGTTCGGCGAGTAAGCCAGAACTCACGAAGCACTAGAAGGGCCGCCCATTGGGCGGCCCGTCTCATTGCTTGTTGCGGTTCGAATCAGTGTCCTTCTT
>DASTSJ010000044.1:0-5890 GCA_035760765.1 Edaphobacter sp.
GAGCGCGGGGCAGAACCACAGGTCAGCCTTAGATCACATCCGAAAAAGTTCGCAGAGAATGCGAGGGGGAGGAGACTCTGGTCGGCTCTGATGGCCACTGCGCTCCTCACTCTAGTCGCCGGGTGCAGATCGGTCGTTCCCGATACCCCGATCGGCAAAGAAGTCCATATACAAGTACCGTTGGGGCTGCCCCCAGTTCCTATTCCGAAGAATAATCCGCCTACCGCTGAAACGATCGCACTGGGGCGGCGTCTGTTCTATGACAATCGGCTCTCGAAAGACAACACCCTCTCCTGCTCAAACTGTCATCAGCCGAACGCCTACTTTACGGATAATCTGCAGGTCTCGAAGGGCGTCGGAGGACAGTTGGGTGTGCGCAACGCACCCACCCTGCTGAACGTTGCATACGAGCCCTTTCAGTTCTGGGATGGACGAGCTTTGACGCTCGAAGATCAGGCCGCAAGTCCGATGATCAACCCCGTGGAGATGAATCAGGCCCACAAGGTCTCCGTCTCAAAACTCCGGCGAGACCCTGAGTACCGTTCGATGTTCCGCGCCGCCTTCGGGACCGAAGACGTAACGATGAGCAGGATCGAGAAGGCACTGGCGAGCTTTGAGCGGACTCTCCTGAGCGGAAACTCTGCCTTCGACCGCTTTCAATACGGCGGTGATAAGAACGCGTTGACGCCGCAGCAGGTGCGAGGGCTGGCGGTCTTCATCAATCCGGTGAAGGGCAACTGCGCTGCCTGTCACACCATCAACGCTCACTATGCGCTGTTTACAGATGGCAAGTTTCACAACCTTGGAGAAGGTGTGGGAGACGACGGCGTCACCCTCAAAGATCTCGGGCGCTATCATCAGACGGGAATAGAGACTGATCGAGGAGCCTTCAAGACGCCGACACTTCGAAATGTCGCGAAGACCGCACCCTATATGCACGATGGAAGCCTGAAGACCCTGAAAGAGGTCGTGGACTTCTATGCCGGCCAGGGAAACTCCAACCCGAATCTCGATAAGGAGATTCAATCCATTCACCTTTCGGGACAGGACCGCGAGGACCTTGTGGCCTTTCTCAACTCGCTCACAGGAGATATGCCCGCAAACGTGGGACCTCCTGGCAAGGAGTAAACAGGAATGATGACGTTCACTGCCAGACGACTCTCTCTGCTCCTCCTCGGAGCCGCTGTCATGGTGGCGGGATGCTCCCGCAAGGAAGAGCATCCCGCAGCCTCTACCGCAACGCCCCAACCGGCAGCCGCCCCGCCGATCTTTAAGGTAGATGCAGCGACTGCCGGAACGATCACCGGTACGGTGCACTACAAGGGCAAGCTGCCACCGAAGACTCTGGTCGATATGAGCGAAGATCCCGCGTGCGTCGCCGCGCATCACACCAAGGCCTACGACGAATCCATCATGGTGGGCAAAGGCGGTGCGCTGGCCAATGCGTTCGTCTACATCAGCAAGGGACTTGAAGGGAAGAACTTCGCCACGCCGACGGAGGCCGTCACGATCGACCAAAAGGGATGCTGGTTCCATCCACGCATCCTTGGGGTGCAGGTCAATCAGCCGGTCGAGATCATCAACTCCGACCCCGTAACCCACAATATCCATCCCATGGGATCGGCGAACCGCGCATGGAACCACAGCCAGGGTCCAGGCGATCCCCCCATTCATCGCAAGTTCACCAGCCCCGAGATCATGATCCCGGTGAAGTGCAATATCCATAGCTGGATGCATGCCTACATCGGCGTTCTGGATCATCCATACTTCGCGGTGTCGAAGGAAGATGGAACCTTCATGATTCCGAACCTCCCTCCCGGAACCTATACGCTTACGATATGGCAGGAGAAGCTGGGGACACAGCAGCAAGAGATCACCGTCAGCCCGAAGCAGCACGTGGTTGCCGATTTCACCTACAAGGGGAAGTAATTTGATGCGCAAGGAATTAAGCTTCGCACTTCTGGTCGGGTGCACGTTTTCGCTGGTCGCCTGCAAATCGCAAAGCACTCCCAGCAGTGAAAAGGCAGCGACGGAGACCAAGGCTCCTGCAGAGTCCGGTGCTCCGAAGATCTACACGACCGACGAGGTCTCGGGCGATCTGACCATCATCGACACGGGCAATGGAAACACGCTTGCAACCGTTCACCTGGGCAAGCGGCCGCGTGGAATCCATCCAAGCCCGGACGAGAAGACCCTCTACGTAGCACTCAGCGGCACTCCTATTGCGGGTCCGGATGTCGACGAGAGCACCCTGCCTCCACCAGACAAGAGCGCCGACGGCATCGGAGTCTTCGATGTAGCGCAGCGCAAGCTCGTCAAGACTATCCCCGGCGGTTCCGACCCGGAGAACTTCGACATCAGCAAAGACGGCAAACAGATTTACATCTCCAACGAAGACATCTCCGCCGTCAGCATCATCGACATCGACTCCGGCAAGGTCGTCAAGACCCTGAAGATCGGGGCGCAGCCGGAGGGCGTCAAGGTCAGCCCCGACGGCAAGCAGGTTTACGTCACCTCGGAAGAGACCAGCGAGATCTCCGTTCTCGATCCCGAAGCAGGCAAGATCGTCGCCACCTTCAAGGTCGGGCATCGGCCCCGTTCGGTTGCATTCACCCCCGATGGGAAGCACGCCTACATCAATGCGGAGAACGACGGAACCGTAGTGATGGTCGATACCAAGTCGCACAAGGTCCTCAAGACGATCCCTCTGGGCAAACCCGGAATGGTGAAGCCGATGGGAGTCCTGATGTCACCGGACGGCAAGCGGCTGTACGTCAGCACCGGCCGTGGGCGCATGGTCTTCACCATTGATACCGCGACCAACAAGGTGCTCGGCTCGGTGGAAGTGGGCAAGCGTCCGTGGGGAATTGCACTCTCCCCTGACGCCGCGAAGCTCTACTCCGCGAACGGCCCTTCGAACGATGTGTCTGAGGTTGATCTGGCGACCAACACTGTCACGCATACGTTCAAGGCTGGCGCAGGCCCCTGGGGCATCGTGGTTCTCAAATAGCGCTCTGAAACCGTCCGCCGCTTATCCCCGCGTGCTTTTTCAAAAGTGCTACTGGTAAGCGGCGATTCCCGTCATAGGCGCTTGCGCGTTGCGCTTCTCCAAGAGGTGATCGTTCGCTCACAACAACACTCAAAAAAGCCATGAAGCAAAACGGCGCGACCGGAACATGTATGTGGAAGGTTCGCTTAGTCTCAAGTATTGTGCCGTCCACATGCCGCAGGTGACATGGTCCTCCGAGTTCTGGCTTCACTGCTTTTCGTCATACATGTTGCTGCGTTCGCTCAGTCCATCCCTGAATCTGGACGCGGTTCGATCCGCCTGCAGATCACCGATCCTGCCGGAGCAGGTCTCCGCGCGCGCGGCAACCTCACAGGTCTATCGAACTCCGTCAACCTGACCGCACCAAGCGATCCCCAAGGGATCTGGACCGTGAATAACCTTCCATTCGGGAGATACCGCATCGACATCTCGCGCAACGGATTCGGCAGCCGACGAATTGAAGTCCCCATCGACAGCACCAGGCCTGTAGAGAGGGACATCAGCCTGCCCTTGCTCAGTATCTCTACCTCGGTATCCGTGATCGCTCCCACGCCGATTGGAGGAGATGGAATCTCGCTGGAACAGACTCCAGTTCCAGTGCAGACACTTAGCTCAGACGACATTCGCAACAGCAACGCCATCGACCTGACCGATGCGATCAACAAACGCCTCAACGGCGTCTACATCAACGAGAACACCAGCAATCCCTTTGAACCGGACGTCAGCTATCGCGGTTATACCGCGTCTCCTCTGCTCGGAACCCCGCAGGGGCTGTCAGTCTATCTCGATGGAGTTCGCCAGAACCAGCCGTTCGGCGACATCGTTACGTGGGACCTGATCCCGAAGGTCGCTATCCAGGATATGGAACTGGTGCCGGGATCGAATCCTCTCTATGGGCTCAATACACTCGGAGGCGCCATCGCCGTCCGGACCAAGGACGGGGCCACGAATCCCGGCTTGACGGTGCAGGCAATCGGAGGCTCCTTCGGCCGCCGCTCCGTCGAAGGCGAGTACGGCGGCTCCAACGGCAGAGATCTCGACTGGTTCGCGGCGGGCAACTACTTTGCCGAAGATGGCTGGCGTCGCTTCTCTCCCTCCGAGGTGCGGCAGTCCTTCGCCAAACTTCGCAGGAATACAGACAAGACCAGCATCGCGCTCTCTGGC
This sequence comes from Edaphobacter sp., assembly GCA_035760765.1. Taxonomy (GTDB): domain Bacteria; phylum Acidobacteriota; class Terriglobia; order Terriglobales; family Acidobacteriaceae; genus Edaphobacter. The sequence goes on from DASTSJ010000044.1 coordinate 4,214, forward strand.
TCTTATTCGATCAATCAACTCACCGGAAACGCCCTGCAGGACTTTCGCTTCCTCAAAACGGCCTACAACGGCGTCTACTCCATCCCCGATACAACATGGGATCACTCCCCCACCCTAACACTCAACGCAACTCACCAGCTCAGCGACCACTGGTCCGCCTCCGGCAACTTGTACTTCCGCCACGTTCGCACCGACACGACTAACGGTGACATCAACAACGACTCCTTCTCTCAATCTCTTTACAACCTGAGCAAATCCGACATTGCTGCGCTTGAGGCCGCCGGATACAGCGGCTTTCCGACGACCGGCGATTCGACGACGCAACCTTATCCCTTCTGGCGGTGCATCGCGCAGGCACTCCAAAAAGACGAGCCTTCCGAGAAGTGCACTGGCAGCATCACCAATACGCGCAGCCAACAAAACAATTACGGTCTAGGCGCACTTGCCTCCTGGCGAACAGCACACAACCTGCTCCTCTTCGGATTTGCATGGGATCACAGTGGCCTGAGCTACCAACAGGCATCGCAGTTCGGGTACCTCAGCGCAGACGGCGTCAGCATTACGCCCGTCGATGCCTTTGCAGATGGATCTACCACGCAGGATGGTGAGCCGTATGACACTCGCGTTCAGCTCCACGGCACCATCAATACGCCCGGCTTCTATCTCACCGATACCTTCAGCATCGACCGATGGTCGCTTACTGCTTCCGGTCGCTACAACCGCACCAGGATAGACAACTTCGACCGCCTGCCTGCGGAGAGGTCAGGTCATGGCTCGCTCACCGGAACCAACGTCTTCCAGCGGTTCAACCCTGCCATCGGAGGCACCTGGAGCGCATCTTCCCACATCAATCTCTATGGCAATTACAGTGAAGCCAGCCGGGCACCGACCTCCGTTGAGCTTGGTTGCGCAAATCCGGACTTTCCCTGCAATCTGCCCAACGCACTGCTCGACGACCCTCCTCTGAAGCAGGTCGTAACCCGAACCATCGAAGCTGGTCTCCGCAGCAGAGGCACAAACAGACTAGCCTGGAGCGCAGGATACTTCCACGGTGAAAACTACAACGACCTGCTCTTCGTGGCCTCACAGCAGACAGGCTTTGGATACTTTCTCAACTTCGGCAAGACCAGGAGGCAAGGGCTTGAGCTGAACATCAAGGGCCAGCTTCCGCACCTCGTTCTTGGCGGAGGCTATACCTTCCTCGACGCTACGTACCAGTCCTCACAGACAGTGAATGGCGCCAGCAACAGCTCCAATGACAGCAATCGCAACGGCGTTCCTGGAATCGATGGCGAGATCAGCATCTCTCCCGGAAACAGAATTCCGCAGACACCTCAACACATCCTGAAGGTCTTCACCGACTACAAGCCCACGGCGAAGCTGCTGATCGATTTCAACGTCCTCGCCGCCTCCAGTTCGTACGCGCGCGGCAATGAAGACAATCAGCATCAGCCGGATGGTGTCTACTATCTAGGTCCCGGCAGCTCGCCCGCCTATGGAGTCGCCAACCTGGGTGCACACTACACCTTTAGTTCGCACCTGGAAGCCGTCGTGCAGATCAACAATCTCTTCGACAACCACTACTCCACGGCAGCGCAGCTCGGAGCGACTCCATACGACGACGGCGGGCACTTCGTCGCGCGCCCCTTCTCTCCGGTCCAGACCGATCAAGGAGCG
>DASTSJ010000045.1:0-6900 GCA_035760765.1 Edaphobacter sp.
ACACGTTTGTGCTTCCAGACGATACCGAGGTTCCTGATCCTGCATCGCGGTATCAGCCGGAAGATGTCTACGGTCCAAGCGAAGTGATCGATCCGAAAGCCTATGCCTGGAACGATGCTGGCTGGTGCGGACGCGATTGGAGAGAGGCTGTGCTGTACGAGATGCACATCGGCACCTTCACTCTTGCGGGGCAGTACCGCACGGCCATTGAGCGACTCGATCACCTGCAGGAACTTGGAGTCACGGCGATCGAGTTGATGGCGGTTGCTGATTTCCCGGGGCGTCGCAACTGGGGCTATGACGGTGTTCTCTGGTTTGCCCCTGACTCTGCGTATGGTCGACCGGAAGACCTGAAGGCGCTGATCGATGATGCGCACGCACACGGCATCATGGTGATCTTCGACGTTGTCTATAACCACCTAGGTGGCATCGGCAACTTCCTACCGCGCTACTGGCCTGCATTCAACAGCAGCCTTCACGACACACCGTGGGGCAAGCCGCCGAACTTCGACGGCGAGGGAAGCCGCCTGGTCCGCGAGTTTGTCATTCAGAATGCGCTCTATTGGATGGAAGAGTTCCATGCAGACGGGCTGCGGCTGGATGCATCCCATGACATGAAGGACTTCAGTCAGCGCCATATCCTCGATGAGCTTGCCGAGCGCGTCCACGCCGGAGCATGCGGGCGGCAGGTCCACCTGATCCTGGAGGACGAGCGAAATGCGTCGTCACGGATGCTGCGCGACAGCGAGGGCCGGCCAAAACTCTACAGCGCACAGTGGAACCATCACATGGCCCACCTGCGGGAGCTTCCGGCTGAGGAGCCCTGCTCGCTGCGACCTACGGTCGACCCCAAGACGGAGACGATCGCGCGCATGATCGCGGTCGGCTACGAAGGGAAAACAGATTCGCCAGAAGGGCCGGTTGAAATCGACTGCCGTGTTCCGCCGATGGCCTACATCTCGTTCCTGCAGACGCACGATCTTGTTGGGAACGATCTGCTCGGCCAACGCATCTACGCGAAAGCGCCGGCCTGTGCGGTGCGGGCTCTCTCTGCCATCTATCTTCTGGCACCCCAGATCCCCATGCTCTTTATGGGCGACGAGTGGGGAGCCTCCACCCCCTTTGCTTTCTTTTGTGACTATGAAGGCGAGACGGCGAAGAACATGCGTGAAGGAAGGCTGCGATTTCTGCAGAAAGACCTGAAGGTTGATGACGCCGAACTCCAGCGCGTCCCCGACCCGCTCTCGGAGGAGACCTTCTTCGCAGCGCACCTAAACTGGGAAGAGCTTTCGGAGCCCGAACATGCAGACTGGCTGAGGTGGTACCGCAGCATCCTTAAGGTTCGCCGCGAAGAGATCGTGCCGCTGCTCGCGAGGGTGCAGGCGCGATGCGGAGTGCCCGAAATTCGCAGCCGACGGATCTTCACAGCGCCGTGGGTTGTAGATGGCGGCGCACGATTGTTGCTGCAGGCGAACCTGTGCGAGACACGCGCCGACCATTTCAGCCGGGAAGGCAGACTGCTTTGGCTGGAAGGGACGGAGACCGCGCTCGGACAGCTCGGCCCGTGGACGGTCCGCTGGAGCATCTCTCAAACAGACCGCAGGTAGATGAATCCTACGACGGAGCGCCCATCACAGCCGGTGTGGCGGCACACGCCGGAGACACGCGGGCACTTCGTAATCCGTGAAATTCTTCCGCGGTGAAGCATCGCCATGGCTCGGCAGCATCACACATGCATGCGACCGATCTTCCAACCGAAGCCACTGATTCGCAACGTACGTCTGGATACCTCGTCACTGGACCCGAAGCTCCGAAGCCGATGTGGTTTGTACGCGGAGTGGATTTTGACCAATGGACTGGGTGGATATGCCTCCGGGACGATTGGCGGGCTGAACACGAGACGCTTTCATGGATGGTTGATCGCAGCATTGCCTGCGCCGCATGGGCGCACGATGATGGTCAACCATCTCCGGGAGAGGTTTTATAGCAACGGCAAAGAGTTCCGCCTGGATTGCGAAGATGTCGTGCCGGAACACACTCCTTCCGTCGCTCGGACAGAAGATCCGGTTGTGCCTGAAAGCGACCCGGTACTCCTCTCGCTGGCGGAGTTTCGCCTGGAGATGGGAATGCCGGTATGGATCTATCGCATGGAAGAGGCCGTGTTGGAGAAGCGCGTCACGATGGTCCACAGGCAGAACAGCACCTACCTGCGTTACAAACTGCTGGAAGGCAAAGGGCGGCTGGAAGTGCAGCCGGCGCTGCACGTCAGACCCCACGATGGTTCACTCGAGGGACCGCCGCATCACAACTATCGCTTTGGTGCTGCGGGTGCGGGGTTTGAGCTTTGGGTCAGCGACGACCTTCCGCGACTACGCTTTGCTTGGAATGGAGAGGCAGCCGGCTTCCGCATGGATGCTGCGCAGTTTACCAATCTGCGCTACCGGGTTGAGCAGAGCCGCGGCTACGACTGGAGGGGGAACCTGTGGTCGCCAGGCGTCTTTTCCACGGAGCTGAATACCGGATCCGCGGCATCGCTTGCGCTCTCCACCGAAGGCTGGGAGCACGTCGAAGCCCTGAAGGCCGACGATGCGTTTGCCGCCGAACAGGAGCGCCGCCGCCGGATGCTGCAGATCGCTCCAGGCGCTGCGCAGGAGGGTGTAGCCGCCGAGCTGGTACTGGCAGCCGATCAGTTTCTGATCACCCCTGTTGGACGAACGGCCGACCAGGTGCGCGCCTTTGCCGTTGGCGATGAGGTGCGCAGCGTGATCGCCGGATACCACTGGTTCACCGACTGGGGACGCGACACCATGATCTCGCTTGAGGGGCTGACACTGTGCACCGGTCGATGGCGCGAAGCCGAATATATCCTGCGCAGCTTTGCAAACTACATTCATCACGGATTGATTCCGAATCTCTTCCCCGAAGGCAAGACCTCGGGCCTCTACCACACGGCTGATGCCACGCTGTGGCTCTTTCATGCGGTGGATCGCTACATGGAGACCACCAGCGATCTGCAGATGCTCGAATTTCTGCTGCCGAAGCTGATCGATATCGTGCATTGGCATCTGCGCGGAACCGACTTCGGCATCGGGGTGGATCCGTCTGACGGGCTGCTTCGCCAAGGGGCAGTGGGGTATCAGCTGACGTGGATGGATGCAAAGGTCGACGGCTGGGTGGTCACGCCGCGACGAGGCAAGGCCGTCGAAATCAACGCTCTCTGGTACAACGCTCTTCGTCTGTGTGTGGCATGGATGGAGACGATGAACTTCGCCAAAGAAGATGCACAGCGATTCAAAGAGCAGGCAGAACTTGCCTACCAGAGCTTTCAGAGGCGCTTCTGGAATGAGAAGGAGGGCTGCCTATACGACGTCGTCGATTCGCCGGCGGAGGAGAATGGCAAACTCGTCGGGTCTTCTGACGATCCATCGATCCGGCCGAATCAGGTGATTGCGATTGCACTGAAATACCCTGTGCTAGTCAAAGAACGATGGGAGCCGGTGCTTGAAGTCGTGAAGCGGGAGCTCCTCACTCCCGTGGGGCTCCGCTCGCTTTCGCGGCACAACCCCAACTATCACGCGCAGTATGACGGTGACCTACGGGCTCGCGATGCGGCCTACCACCAGGGTACGGTCTGGGCGTGGCTGATCGGTCCGTTCTGCAATGCGTGGCTTCGGACTTACCCGTCCGATACGGCTTCGGTGCGGACGTTTCTCGATGGGTTTGAGAGTCATCTGGACGACGACGGTGTTGGAACGATCAGCGAGATCTTCGACGCCGAGCCGCCCTTTACACCCCGAGGCTGCATGGCGCAGGCCTGGAGCGTAGCCGAGGTGCTGCGGTGCCTGTTGATGATCTCAAACTGCTGAAGAGTTATGGCAGAGCGACACCGCCTGCCAACCATCACCGGCAGGGAATATCTATTTAGTGTCCCCTCGCTTTACACTACCCAAGGCGCGCTGTACGTTTTGAGCAACCAGGAAAAAGGCGGGATCCCTATGGACGACATTGCACAACGCTGTATCTCAATTATTGCCAAGGCGAAGAACATTCCTGTCGATACCATCACCCTCGACACGACCTTTGAGGAGCTGAACATCGACTCGCTCGACAAGATCAATATCTCCTTTGAGGTGGAAGAGGCCTTTGAGATCGCGATTCCCGATGAAGCGCTTGGTTCACTGAAGACCGTCGGCGACGTGGTGCGCGGCGTGGAGCAGCTGGTGGCAGCGAAGGCATCCTAAGGCGGCGCTGCAGCAAGCTCGAAAAATCTACCGGGAGTTTCCTTCTATCGTGAAGCGTGTTGTTGTCACAGGACTAGGCTGCGTTACACCGATCGGCTCCTCCGTCTCCGCATTTCGGGAATCGCTCTTTTCAGGCGCCAGCGGAATCGGCCCCATCGCCAACGTTCCCGACGCCCCTGAAGGGAACCCCGGTGTCCGCTATAGCCAGGCGGCCCAGGTTTCTGACTTCGATCCCACCGCACACCTCGATTCCGGTGTTATTACCGCCACGAACCGAAATACTCAGTTCGCCATTGTCGCTGCACGGCAGGCGGCAGAGCAGGCTGGTCTCCTGATGCACCACGCTGCGGGGGATATTGCCATCATGATGGGATGCGCCTGCGGGGGACGCTCCAGCGAGGAGAGCGAGGTCAAAAATCTCTATACCCGCAACGCGCGGGCGCATCCACTGACCATTGTGCGGACGATGTCCTCGGCCGGAGCCAGCAACATCTCCATTGACCTGAAGATCACCGGCCCCACGCTGGATATCTCGACGGCATGCGCCTCCTCGACCCACGCAATCGGACTCGCGTTTCATATGGTTCGCTCTGGCATGGTGACGGCGGCTCTCACCGGCGGCCATGAAGCCCCGCTGAGCTGGGGGTTCTATAGAGCATGGGATTCCATGCGCGTGGTCTCGCCGACGCAGTGCCGCCCGTTCGCGGCAGATCGTGACGGCATGACGTTGGGCGAGGGTGCGGCCATGCTGGTGCTTGAGACGCTCGAGTCCGCGATGGCGCGCAACGCCACGATCTTTGCCGAGATCGTCGGCTTCGGGATGTCCGCCGACGCAAACCACATCACCCAGCCCCAGGCCGAAGGAGCTGCGACCGCCATGCGAAAGGCGCTGGCCGATGCCCAGGCTTCGCCCGAGGAGGTAGGTTACATCAACGCCCATGGAACGGGAACCCAGGCCAACGATGCGACCGAGGCTGCGGCAATCCACCAGGTCTTCGGCCAGCGGGCTGCGAGCATTCCGATCAGCTCCACCAAGGCGCTCCACGGACACTCGATTGGTGCCAGCGGTGCGCTCGAGGCGCTGGCCACTGTACTTGCCCTCCAAGAAGGACGTCTGCCTCAGACAGCCAGGGTCCTGAATCCTGACGCTGCTCTCGGGCTGGATGTCATCATCCGCGAGCCGCGGCCGACGAGCCCTACTCTTGCCTTGTCGAATTCTCTGGCTTTCGGCGGCCTCAACGCCGTAATCGCACTTCGCTCCTGGCCGCATCGAAGCTGACCCCGGATCATCGTTATCCTGCTTTTGGCGTCCTGCCGGGGTGCGGTATAGGGTGAAGGCATGAAGGCTTTGAGGAGTCTCTCGATTGCTATACCGGCCGCGCTTCTCGGCGCATGCCTGATTGGCCTGTTTCTAACGCAAGGCTCGATGACAAACCTGCCCTTCCTGCGATCGACAGGGTTCTCGCGTACCATCGCAGATGGTTTGGTTGACCAGCGGCCGTGGCAGACCATTGAGGCGCTTTCGCCGCTGGCTGTCTCTGCAGAAGAGAAGCGGCACGCTCGCGAGGCCGAGCGGCTTGCGGATCATGAGGTCGATCAGGCCTTTGCCCAGGCTCTTCGTCAGGCGACGCTCGACAGCCATGCCCTCAGCGGAGATGCGCTGAAGATTCAGCAAAGAGTGATGGACCTGCAAGGTGTCGTCAAGGACGACCAGGATCGCGTTACGGCGCTGACTGCAGCGCTGAAGACGCCATCGACAAAACCCGATGCACCGACGCAGGACGATCTTGATGTCGCCAAGGCGCAACTGCAGCTCGACACAGATAACCTGAACGACGCCGCGGACGAACTGGCAAAGCTGACAGGGGACAACCGCGACGAGATTCAGCGCGAGCTCACTACCCGTCAGGCAGCCATGAAGAAGCGCGAGGAGCAGGCAGAGGCTGCAGGCCCCTCTGCCATGCAAAGCGCGCGAGGTTATCGAACGCTGGCGGGACGTATCTCCGCCTGGTTTGATCAGCGCACCCGTGCAAGCCTGATCGCCACGGCGAAATCCCAGGCGGAGAATGACGCAAAGGCGCTCGCTGCTCAACAGGCAAGCGTGGATGCGAAGCTGGACAAGCCGGGGGTCGGCGACGAGCCGGCCAATGGAGCAAAATCACGGGTCGCCCGGCTGGCGCATTTGCATTCACTCTCGCAGATTCGTTCGATCCTTGAGGACCGCGCCCAAACCCAAAGGCAGCTTGCCGTGGTCTACCAGCAGTGGTTCGATCAGGTCGGGCGCCAGCATCAGATCGTGCTCCATCTTATCCTGCAGTCAATAGCCGCCATCTCGCTTCTGCTGCTGGGCTCCGCTCTGTTGACCATGCTTGTCGGGAAGCTTCTGGACGGTCTTCATATCGATCGCAGAACGCTGCTGACGCTTCGCACCATCGTGACTCTCGGCATTCAGATCATCACGCTGCTTCTGGTGATCCTGATTATCTTCGGCGTCCCCCAACAGATGCCGACCATCCTCGGTCTGGTCACGGCAGGACTGACTGTAGTCTTTCAGGACTTCATCCTGGCCTTCTTCGGTTGGTTTGTTCTGATGGGGAAGAATGGGATCAGGGTCGGGGACTGGGTAGAGATCAACGGAGTCGGCGGCGAAGTCGTCGAG
>DASTSJ010000046.1:0-10943 GCA_035760765.1 Edaphobacter sp.
GGTGGCAGTGGCCGTGGACGACGATCTTGCCGTCGATCTTCGGCGGCTGGTAATGCGGGGCGAACTTTACCAGGAACTCGCTGAGCAGATGAACCTGCGAGCGCAGCTTGGGCGCGCGCGGGTCTTCGGGGAAGAGATTGCAGAGCTCGTCGCGGAAGACGGAGGCGCAGCTTGGCTCGAGCACCACGATCGGGGTTCCGGCTTCTATCTGCGGGGTAAGGGCGTCGAGGATCTTCTGCAGGTACTGCTTGGCGGTGTCGAGCAGGCCGAAGTCGTAGAGCGGACGACCGCAGCAGAGATGCCGGTTGGGAAGGCTGACGCGGAAGCCTGCGTCGACCAGGACCTTGTGGGCGGCGCGCATTGTCGCCGGATGGAAGTAGTTGTTGAAGGTGTCCGCCCACAGAAACACCGCCGGAGCGTTGGCCGGCGGTGGGTTGCGGCGATCCTTGCGGCGCTGGGGGTCGCGGGCAAGACGGCGGTCCGGGGTGAAGGGCCGCGAGAAGCGCGGGAACTGGCGGCTCGGGTGGATGTGCAGCACCTTCTTGATAATGGTGGAGATTCCCGGGGCGTTGTTGATGGCGTTGACGATGCCGGGAGCGATGGAGGCGAGGCGGGCCCAGCGATCGATGCGACCGAAGGCGTAGTGGGCGAGGGGGCGGGAGTGATGCTCGTAGTGGTGCGAGAGGAACTCCGCCTTGTAAGTGGCCATGTCGACGGAGACGGGACACTCGGACTTGCAGGCCTTGCAGGAGAGGCAGAGATCGAGCGATTCGCGGACCTGCTCGTTGGCCCAGTCGTTGGGGAGGACCTCGCGCTGCATCAGCTCCCATAGCAGATGGGCGCGGCCGCGGGTGGAGTGCTGCTCTTCACCGGTAGCCATATAGCTGGGGCACATGGTTCCGGCGTCGGCCTTGCGGCAGGCGCCGACGCCGACGCAGCGCAGCGTGGCGCGGGCGAAGGAGCCGTGGTCTTCCCGGAAGGCGAAGTGGGTCTTCGGCTCCCATGGGTTATAGTCTGCGCCGAGACGAAGGTCCTCGTGGATCTCGTGCGGGTCGATGAGCTTGTTGGGGTTCATGCGCAGGTCGGGATCGAAGAGGCGCTTGAACTGCCGGAAGGCGTCCATCAGCTCGGGACCGAACATCTTGGGCAGCAGGATGCCGCGGGCCTGTCCGTCACCGTGTTCGCCGGAGAGGGAGCCGCCATGCGCGAGGGCGATGTCGGCGGCCTTGTCCATGAACTCACGGAAGTCGAGGATGCCCTTTTCGGATTCAAGGTCGAAGCTGAGCCGCATATGAACACAGCCCTGGCCGAAGTGACCGTACATCGGGCTGTAGTAGCCGTACTTCTGCATGAGCGCGTAGATGGCGCGCAGATAGGACCCGAGCTGCGTGGGATCTACGGCGGCGTCCTCCCATCCTTCCCAGCCGGTGCGTTCGTGGCCCGGAACGAAGGCGGTCGCGCCGAGGCCGGATTCGCGGATGGCCCAGACGCGATGCGCCTGCTCGGGCGTGTAGATGCGAGCATGCGTGATCTGCTGGAGTGCTTCGACGAGTTTGGCGGCACGCTCGTCGGCCTCTGCCTGCGAGTTTCCACCGAACTCGGCCAGGAGAAAGCCGCGGCCCTCGGGAAGCAGCGGAATATCGTTGAGCGCCTTCTGCTTGCTTCGCAGCGAGTCGAGAAGAAGGCCATCCATGCCCTCGAGGCCGATGGGCTTGTGGGTGAGGACAAGAGGCACATGATCGGCAGCAATGAATACGTCTTCGAAGCCGATGCCGACCAGGGTGCGGAACTGGGGGGATTCGACGAGGTTGAGCGTGGCGCCAAGGATGACGGCGCAGGTGCCTTCGCTGCCGACGAGGGCACGGGCTACGTTGAAGTGATTTTCCGGCAGCAGCTCGTCGAGGTTATAGCCGGAGACGCGACGCGGGATGTTGGGGAACTTCTCGCGAACGAGGCCGGAGTAGTTGTCGCGAAGCTGTTTGAGGCCGGCGTAGATCTCGCCGACGCGGCCGCCGGCGGCGATCTTCTGGTTCAGTTCGTCTTCGCTTGTGGGACCCACGGTGAGGCGGGTTCCGTCGTAGAGCAGAATATCGAGCGAGTGAATATTGTCGACGGTCTTGCCGCCCATCAGGGCGTGGACCCCGCAGGAGTTGTTGCCGATCATGCCACCGATGGTGCAGCGGCTGTGAGTAGCAGGGTCGGGAGCGTAGGTGAGGGCGAACTTTTCTGCCGCCTCGCGAACGCGATCGAGAACGATGCCGGGCTGGACGTGGACCGTGCGCGTGGCAGGGTCGACCGGACCCATCTTGTTCATGTACTTCGAGAAGTCGAGGATGACCGCAGCGTTGGTTCCCTGCCCTGCCAGCGAGGTTCCGCCTCCGCGCGAGAGCACGGGGGCGTTGAACTGCCGGCAGACGGCTACCGTGGCGATGACGTCGTCTTCGTCCAGCGGAATGACCAGGCCGATGGGGATATGCCGGTAGTTCGAGGCGTCCGTGGCGTAGAGGGCCCGGGAGGCCTGATCGAACCGCACCTCTCCCCTGACCTTCTGCCGAAGCGCCTGTTCAAGCTGGGCGGAGGAGGGAAAGGTGTCGTGAGCACGTTCGTGCGAGCTGGGCAGGAGGACGAAGGGAGAGGCGGCGGCTGGAGTCGTGGTGGACAACGGATCTGTACTCTTTCGTCGGTTGTAAGCCGCGATATCTAGGTCAGGCGGCTATGACTTCGTATTAGCGGTCATCTTAAAGATAGCCTGAGCGTTCCCGCTGTCGAAGCTGAGGTCGAGGGGACTCTTTCCATTTTTGGTCGGCATGCGAAGTCGTGTGATGAACTCGTAGAACGACCCAGGTACCTCGCGCGGGATGCTGGTTCCGTCGGTGGTGCGAAAGTTGCGCTGGACCCGCGCAGCGTTCAGGGCCGTTTGGCGGACGCGCCCCGACTGCGAGGTCTCCACCTTTTCCTTGATGGGCATGTGAAGCGCCTTGAGCTCGGCAGACAGGGCATCCACGTCCGGGACGCGGTCCGTAGCGTGGTTGAATGCGTTGCCTTCGGTGGAGATCCACGCCATCTCGGGCGATTCGGCGAGGAGCGCCTGGTAGTCGGCCAGGGCAGGCTCGGCGTGGTGGCGATCGAAGACGGAGACGAGCACGGGAAGGAGTTTCTGGGCCTCTTCGAGCGACAGCGAGCCGGTCTTTTCCAGGGTTTTGAGCAGTGCAGCCGCCTCTGGAGTGATGGGGTCGACGGAGGTTGCGGTTACACGCTGGACCGCCTGCTGGAAGGCATAGGAGAAACGTTCTGGGTGGAGTTCGCTGATGAAGAACTGCGCGATGTCTTCGGGGTAGTCGGCCTGGGCGTGGGAGCGGCCGGTCATGCGCAGGCGCTCCAAGGGGTAAAGACCGTTGAGACGATATCCGAGCGGACGCAGGACGCGGGTGATGGCCTCCTGCCCGGCGGGCAGGGCGCCCATGCCTTCGAGCGCGACGGTGCGGACAGCGCCGTGGTCGTGCATGATCGTGCGCTTCTGATCGAGGCAGAGCTGAACGTACTTTGCCGCGGAGGGGACGCGCTGGAGCAGGTCCTCAAACAGCAGCATGTTGAGCGCCTGGGCGAGAACAGCACGAGAGACACGGGGGCCCGGGTCGGAGGAGAGGTCAGGATGGATCACAAGCGCTCGGAAGAGGCGGTCGGTTCGGTCGTTTCCAAGGACGGGAGAAAGAAGTTGATACAGTACGCCATCTGCAGGTTGCATGGTCTGTCTCCTGGGTTCTGCTAGCTCAGATGCTTGAAATGCTGCAACATCATACCCCTCTTGCCTCTTAGAGAGGCAAACGACTGGTGTCGAGTCAGATAACGGGGGTACCGAGCGGAAGCGGCGCACCGTCCTGCAGATAGAGATGGCTCACGGGTCGCAAGCCGCGCAGGCTGTTGCCGAGAAAGATGGTTTGAGCCCCTTGAAGATCCTGGAGCGTCAGGATAGCTTCTTTGGCCTCTGAACGGGTGGCGAGAATGTGACGGCGGAGGATCCCGGGCAGAACGCCGGAGGCCAGAGGCGGTGTAAGCAGCCGTCCTTCGGCGGTGATGAAGAGAGAACTGATAGCGCCTTCGGTCAGCTCGTCTCGTTCGTTGAGGAAGAGCACCTCGTCGAAGCCGTCGGCGCGGGCCTGCGCATACTCCCGGTCGTAGAGTTCGCGGAGGGTGGTCTTGTGGCGCAGCAGAGGATCGTCGGATTGGGTGCGATGGGGTGAGATGCGAATCCTGAGCGGAGCGGCGTCCGGAGTGAACTCAGTGTGGGTCAGGGCGATACCGCCGGTTGCATCCAGCAGGAGGCGCACGCGGTAGCAACGTCCGGCAGCGAGTGAGGCTTCGAGATCGCGGAGTTGCGCTTCGATGGCATCGCGGTCGCAGGTAAAGTCGAAGTATGCGGCTGACGCGCTGAGGCGATCGAGGTGCAGCGGGAGGAACGTCAGGCCGTGCCCGTCAAAGAGCATGGTCTCGATGAGCTGAAATTGGCGCACAGGCCGGGTGAGGAACTGCGTCTTCAGCTGGCATTCGCGATACTCGGAGGCTGGATCAGAGTCAGCGACAATGCCACCGCCGACGCCCATAGCAGCCATGCCATCCCGCAGCACCAGCGTGCGGATGGCCACGTTGAAGGTGGCATCGCCCGACGGAGGTATGTGGCCGATGGCCCCGGTGTAGACGCCGCGGGGCTGGCGCTCAAGCTCGCGAATGATCTGCATGGTGCGGAGCTTCGGCGCCCCGGTGATGGAGCCCGAGGGAAAGATGGCGCGGAGGATCTCTCCGAAGCTGAGATCGGGGATGAGCTCGCCCGAGATGGTCGAGGTCATCTGCAGGAGTGTGCGGTAGCGCTCGACGGAGAAGAGGTCTTCGACCTGCACGGAACCCATGCGGCAGATTCGGCCGAGGTCGTTGCGCAGCAGATCGACGATCATGATGTGCTCGCTACGGTTCTTCTCGTCGGCCTGGAGCCGCATCGCCTGCTGATCGTTTTCCTCGAGATCGAGCCCGCGCGGGATGGTGCCCTTCATGGGCCGTGTCGTGATGCGGCCATTGCGGATGCGGAAGAAGAGCTCCGGCGAGAGCGAGAGGATGTGCTGACCGTTAAGATGAAGCAGCGCGCTGTAGGCCACGGGCTGCGAGGCGGAGAGCACAGCAAAGGCGGCAGCGGGGTCGTGTGGATTCGAGACCGTGACAGAGTCTGTGAAGTTGACCTGGTAGGTGTCGCCGGCTTCGATGTAGCGCTTGATGGCGTCTATCTTCTGCGCGTACTCGTCTGGAGAGATCTCAAGTTTTGCGTCTGCAGCGAAGCACTGGGGAATCACTGTCGAAGCTGCATGCGGAGGCGCGGGACCGAGGAAGTTACCACTGGCATGATCGAAGACGAAGGGTGAGGCATATGCACCAAACCAGGCGAGGGGGAGTCCAGTCGTGGCCTCGGTGTACGGGGGGATCAGCTTCTTGAGCTTCCGTTCGAGCAGATAGCCGCACTCATAGCTCAGATACCCAGCCAGATGAAGACCTCTGCGCTGACTTGCTTCGATCCAGTCGAAAAGTGAATTCAACTCCGCCGCTGTATTCGCTTGGAATGTCTCCGGAGGATCGAGAAAGAGATAGCTGTGGCGATTCTCCGGATCAAAGCGCGAGGTCTCCAGCAGCACGGCATGGGGCGATTGAGACGCGAGCGTGCGGAGATATGCCGGAAGTGGAGTCCACGGAGACATGGGGTAAGGGTGATTGTTTCATGTCCACGGCGGGCGACCTATTCGGTCGAGAGGCCGTACTTTTCCATGCGATAGATCAGGGTGCGGCGGCTGATATCGAGATACTTTGCCGCCTTGGTCTGATTGCCCTTGGCCTGCTCGAGCGCCCGCAGGATCAGCTCGCGCTCGACGGCTTCAAGGCTGACGCCTTCCTCCGGCAACTCGATCCAAAAGGCCGAGTTGTCCGGAGGTACGCGCAGAATCTCCTCGGGAAGATCGGCCTCGGTGACGATGTTGGAGGAGCTGAGCACGAGCATTCGTTCCAGCACGTTCTCAAGCTCGCGAACGTTGCCGGGCCAGCGATAGCGCGTGAGGTGCTGGATGACTCCGGGTGTCAGCTCGACGTCGGGCATGCCGTGGCGTTCCTTCGCCTTCTGGAAGAGATGCTTGACCAGCTCCGGGATGTCTTCGCGACGTTCGCGCAGCGGAGGAAGCAGCAGGGGCACGACGGCGAGCCGATAGTACAGATCTTCGCGGAAGGTCTGGTCTTCGATCATCGCCTGAAGGTTACGATGCGTGGCGGCGACGACACGGACATCGACCTTCTGGACTTCGGTGGCGCCGATCTTTGCGATCTCGCCCTGCTGCAGAACGCGCAGCAGCTTGACCTGCGCATCGAGGGGAAGCTCGCCGACCTCGTCGAGGAAGAGCGTGCCTCCATCGGCGGCCTCAATCTTGCCGGGCTTGGTAGTGAGAGCCCCGGTGAACGAGCCGCGGGTGTAGCCGAAGAGTTCGGACTCGACCAGTTCCTTGGGTATGGAGCCGCAGTTGATGGTGACGAAGGGGCGGTTCTTGCGTGGGCTGTTGTGGTGGATCGCCCGGGCCAGAAGTTCTTTGCCGGTACCGGTCTCGCCCTGGATGAGAACAGTGGTATCGCGCTGGGCGACGCGCGAGGCCTGATCGAGCACGCGCAGAAGGCTCTTGGCGCGCCCTACAATCCCTTCGAAGCCATAGCGCTGGTCGAGCACCGAGCGCAGATTGCGTACCTCTTCGATGAGGTTCTGGCGCTCCATCGCGCGATGCACGACCAGAACAAGCTCCTCAAAATCGAGCGGCTTGGTCACGTAGTCGTAGGCGCCCAGCTTCATCGCTTCGACTGCAGTCTCGACGGTGCCGAAGGCGGTGACGATGATAAGTGTGGGCTGAATATCATCGGCAGCGATGCGGCGCATCAACTCAAGCCCGCTGGTCGGCATCTTGAGATCGCTGATGACGAGTTGCGGGTGGGTTTGGCGGATCAGCTCATGCGCCTCAGCACCGTCGGCAGCGAGAATGACCTCGTAGCCTGCCTCTTCGAGCTGCATCTTCATGACGCTGCGCAGGCTGCTGTCATCGTCGACAACGAGAATTCGCTTTGAGCTCACAGGGCACCCGCCATCTTCTGAGCGTGCGAGAGAGGAAGTTCGAGCCGGAAGGTCATGCCCTTGTCCGGATTGTTTTGAGCGTGCAGCAGGCCGCCATGCTGCTCAACGATATTTGCAGCGACGGCGAGCCCCAGGCCGGTACCGCTCTCCTTGGTAGTGAAGAATGGCTCAAACATGCGCTCCAGCTCTGCTGGCGACATGCCGGGCCCCTGATCGGAGACCTCGACACAGAGCGCGGAATCCTGGACGAAGGCCTTCACGACAACACGGCCATTTACCGGACTGGCCTGGATTGCGTTCAACACGATGTTTAGCAGGACCTGCTTCATCTGTTCGGCGTCGCATTCGACCAAAGGAAGATGCGCGGGCAGATCGTCGATGATTGCAACCTGCTGACGGAGCGCGGCATGCCGGGCCAGAACGGTGACAGACTGGACCAGCGCGCAGGGATCAACGCGCTGGAATCGCGGCAGGCGCGGGCGGGCAAAGTCGAGGAAGTTGGTCAACAGTTTGTTGAGGCGCTGCGACTCCTTCTCGAGGATTCCCAGGCACTCCTGCCTGTTATCAGGCGAGGCGTTGCCGCGTTTTAGAATTCCTGCGGCACCGGAGATGCTGGCCAGCGGATTGCGAATCTCATGCGCGAGACTGGCGGCGAGCTGTCCGGCGGCCGACAGGCGCTCGGTACGCTTCATCTTTTCAACGTTTTCGCGCAGCTCCGTATAAACACCCTCAAGCTCGCGCTTGGTGGATTCCACGCGGAGCCGCTGTACGCGTTCGCGGTCCGCCAGCAGGCCGGCGATGATGCCCGCCGTCCCGAAGATAGCCAGCTCCAGCAACTGGTCGGAGGCGTCGATGGGCCAGCGCATCCAGTGGCGCACGATGATGGGGGATTCGATCAGGACACCGAAGATGAGGGCTTTCGTCGCGCCGCGCCAGCCAAACAGCATGCCCGCCATCATGAAGGGCAGGAAGTTGAGATGATGCAGTACGTTGTGGAGCGCGATGGCGCGCGGGGACGTGAACCATGTGGTCAGGGCAACGGCGACGATCATCATCGCGATCGCGGCCGCCTTGACGCGCGGCGTGCGCACAAACCTCAAGGACCTGGCACCTTGCCCCATCTCCTTATTTTCCCATGCGGCGGACTGCGCCTGTTCGAGCAGGGGCGGAAGTCGGGTTACCGTCACGGTTGAGGAGAACCAGGTGTGCATCAGCCGGATTCAGATGCAATCCTGCTTCCATCTTTCGGACGGGCTCCTGCGCTTAGAAGAATCACGGCGCAACCATCTCGCGTGAACGATACGGGACAGGAGGCGGCGGCGAACTGTACCAAATGGGACGATTCGCCATGACAAACGCATGTTTTTGCTGGATTTGCTTTGGCCTTTGGATTGCACCTTCCACTTAACGTGCACCAGCGATGGCTTCCAATCGTACTTCTGTTTTCCTTGCGTCCAGCGGCGGCCCAGGTAGCTGCGCCACCCACTGACGCTCTGCCGCAGGCGCCCAGCCCGAGAGCCTCACAGACTCCAGCTCCTACGCCGACAGAACAGGCCTTTGCCATTCCACTCACCCTGGATGAAGCATTGAAGATGGCGAATAAAAACAGCCCTCGCCTGCATGCGGCCAACGCCCTGCTGGATAGGGCTACGGCCGCGACGCAGACGGCCCGCGCCTATACCAATCCGATGGCGGAATATTTCATCGGCAACCAGAGCGCGCGCCCCATCAGGACTCCGGGCACTCCGGGGCTGCTGCAGCACTACGCCGGCTATCAAACCATCGAGATACCGCACGAGCGCGCCACGCGCCGCGAGGTGGCAGACCTTGGCAGAACGGTCCAGAGCTACGATCGCGACAGCGAACAGCTCTCGGTTACATCGAATGTGAAGCACGCCTTCTACGAGGCACTGCGCTGGAAACACGAGGTGGAGCACGCCCGGGAGAACCTGGCGCTGGTCCAGGATCTGCGTAACCGCGTAGAGGTGGAGGTCCGAGTAGGGGAGAAGGGCAGGCTGGAGCTCACGCGTGCAGAGGCCGAGCTCGCAAGAGCAAACTTCGGCGTGAGAAGCGCACAGATCAATCTGGTCGATGCCGTTGCTTCTCTACGAGCTGTCATTGCAGCTCCTCCCGACATTGCGATTGATCCGAGAGGAGATCTGGAACCTCCGGTACACCTTGGAACCCTTAGCGAACTGCGAGCCATTGTGCTTAAGAGTCATCCTGTCATCGCAGGCGCCAATGTCGCCATCGAGCAGGCTGATGTTGAGCTGGAACATCAGAAGGCGCTTCGGGTCCCGCAGCCGACGTTCTACGGAGAGTGGGAGCGTCAGCCCGATCTTACGTTCTGGCGAGTCGGCGTTACCGTTCCTGTTCCCTTCTGGGATCGTCGCAAGGGCCAGATCGCCGATGCGCAGGCGACGATCCGTCAGGCATCCGCCATCCGCAATCAGCGGCAACTGGAGCTGACAGCAGCTCTGGAGCGTGCCTATGAGAGCTATCAGCTTGCCGATCAGCAGGCGAAGTCGCTTGAGGCGGGATCGATGCACGAAGCCGAGAGCGCTGTTGAGGCCGCAAGGAACGCGTACAAGTTCGGCGAGCGCGGCATCGTCGAGGTGCTGGACGCACAGCGTGTGCTGCAGACGGTTCGCGGAGACCTTCTGGATGCGCAGTTT
Source organism: Edaphobacter sp. (assembly GCA_035760765.1). Taxonomy (GTDB): domain Bacteria; phylum Acidobacteriota; class Terriglobia; order Terriglobales; family Acidobacteriaceae; genus Edaphobacter. Next base: position 9,817 of record DASTSJ010000046.1, read on the forward strand.
GCTCGCCAGTCTGCCCTGATCGACCTTGAAGAACTTGGCGTAGTTGCCACAGGAGAAAAGCATTGAAGACCATGAAGCACAAAAGCTCCCTGGCCGGCTGCGCGCTGGCATCGATTGCTGTCCTTTTATTGACTGCCGGCGGTTGCAAGAAGAAGACAGCTGCTCCAGAGGTCAAGGTGCAGGAAGACCCCAGTCTCATAGCCGTCACGCCTGAGCTTGCAAAGCAGCTCAAGATCGGGGAACCGAAGATCGAAGAAGTGGCGGGGTCGCTGCAGGTATCAGCTCGTATCGATACCGATGCCAGCCGCATCGCACGGATCGGCTCTCCTGTAGCAGGACGCATCATCAAGCTGCTGGTTCTCGAAGGACAGTATGTGCATCGAGGCGAATCGCTCGCGACGCTGCACAGCACTGACCTTTCCGACACACAGTTCTCATTTATCAAGGCATTTTCACAGGAAAACCTGGCGCGACAGGCAACAGAACGCGCCGAACAGCTGGTGAAGGCCGACGTAATGGGTCGCGCAGAGCTGGAGCGCCGCCGTGCGGAGCTGCTGCAGGCTTCGACTGAGGCCGCTGCGTTTCGCACACAGCTAAGCGGCCTGGGGATGACGGACGCTGCCATCCGCAAGCTGGAGAGCACACGGAAACTCAACGCCGACTATCCGATCGTCTCGACCATTAGCGGAACGGTTCTTGATCGCAAGGTCACCATCGGTCAGATCGTACAGCCAGCAGAGATCGCCTTTATGGTGGCGGATCTTTCGAACGTGTGGGTTATAGCTGATGTCCCGGAGGAGAGCTCCGGCAGGCTGCACAAGGGCATGGAGGTCATCGTCAAGATTCCGGCTCTGCCTGAGCAGGAGCTTCACGGCAAGCTCTCCTACGTCTCACCCATCGTCGATCCAAGCACGCGAACCGTGCAGGTTCGCATGGATCTTCCGAATCCGAAGGGCATCTACAAACCGGCCATGCTGGCTGGGCTTACCTTTATCGATGCCTCGGAACGCAAGAATACGATCCCTTCCACCGCCGTCGTACGTGAAGAGAACAAGGACTACGTCTTTGTGCAGATTGAACCCACGAAGTTCATGCTGCGTGAGGTTTCGCTGGGATTGGAGAGTGGA
>DASTSJ010000047.1:0-2297 GCA_035760765.1 Edaphobacter sp.
GCAGCACCGACAACGGCAGGACGTGGCATCGATTCGGCCCGGTCAGTGTGCCGCAGAAGCTGATGCCTTCGCCTGCCCCGGCTGAACCTCCGCTGAAGCCCGGCAGCGAGCATGTCAGCGGCATCATTCAACCTACAATCGTTCAGATCAGCAAGAAGCATCTGCGTCTCTATGCACGATCCACTCGCGATATCGGGCGTATCTGTGCCGCCGACTCGTACGACGAGGGCGTCACCTGGACCGACGCGCATCCCCTGGAGCTGCCAAACCCGAACTCCGGCATTGATGCAGTCGGGCTCCGCGATGGCCGCATCGTCATGATCTACAACAACACCACAACGGGGCGCACGCCGCTTAACCTCGCTGTCAGCAAGGACGGCGAGCACTTCTCGATGTTCTCCACGCTCGAGAGCGATCCGGGCGAGTACTCTTACCCGGCCATCATCCAGGGCCGAGACTCCAACCTGTACACCACCTACACCTGGAACCGTAAACGGATCAGCTTCGCGAAGATACCGTTGTCCTCCATTCCGAGATGATCGGCAACATTAAAGGAGGCCGCGGACGGATTATGAGAACGAAGTCCGGCATCCTACAACCTTGACGGGCCCAGCAGCACCCTAGCAGGTAGGGTTACAGCACCACGACATCACGAAGAGGTCTCATGCTCGCAAGCTCGGAAGCGCCTTTATGGAGGCAGATCTCCTTATACCTGCTGACGATCGGTGTTCTTATCCTGTGTGGTCTGCTCCTAAGACCCTTTGTGGTCGCGGTGGTAGGAGCCATCGTCATCAGCGTGGTTACAGAGAAGCCGTACCAGTGGGTGCTTTCGCGCACACATCGGCCAAACCTGTCTGCAACCATCACGCTCGTCCTGGTCATCCTTAGTATCGTCGTGCCGATCTTCTTCCTCGCGCAGGATGTCGGAGAGCAGCTGACGAACCTGATCTCCGGTCTGCAGAGCGAACGCACCCAGCAACACATTCTCGACTACCTCAATGAGCATCCGACACTTGCGCAGCGCATTGAGCTGATCACCAACAACATCGACCTGCACAATGCGGCGCAATCGACTGCAGCCTTTCTCGGCAAACACTTTGCCAGCCTGATCGGCAGATCGATCGGCGCAATCACCCAGATCGTCGCCATGCTCTTCATCCTTTTCTTCCTCTATCGAGATCGCGCTCTCGCTGGCCGGTTTGCGCGATCGCTGCTGCCGTTGCGGGAGCGCGAGGCGACTGTCTTCCTCGAACGGATGCGAGGTACGGTTTATGCAACTGCACTCGGAAGGCTGGCCATTGCAGGGCTGCAGGGCGTGCTCGCAGGCGCTGCTTACTGGGCTCTTGGGGTTCCGAACGCCCTGCTGTGGGCCATTCTGACCGGAACGATGGCGATGGTGCCAGCCTTTGGTGCGTTTCTAGTCTGGGTACCTGTCGCCCTCTACCTCGGCTTCTCCGGACATTGGATAAAGGCTGCAGGACTCGCATTCTGGGGCGGAGGCGTCGTCAGCCTCGTCGACAACTTTCTGTACCCCATCATGGTGGGGCCGCAGCTACGGCAACACACGGTCGTGGTCCTGCTCTCCATCCTCGGGGGCATCTCTCTGTTCGGCATCACCGGCATCGTCCTCGGCCCTCTCGCCTTCACCGCGGCAGCAACGCTGCTCGATATCTGGAGGACGCGCGACCGTGCGAACGCCCGAAACACGGGAGCTGAAGCATGATTATCGCTGCTATCGCACAGCATGCTTGCTAAAAGTGGAACGCTCTGCCGTGAATCGGACTGCGAGTTGACAGGCCCAGGATGCGGGCGAATCCTTATCGTGAGACGAAACAGGCTATGAAGACTGAAAAGAACTCCACTGCTGTCCTCGCTTCCGCTCTTCCGACGACCAACAAGCACCTGATCCGCTGGGTTGAAAAGATGGCCGAGCTTACTCAGCCGGACTCGATTCACTGGGTGGACGGTTCGCAGGCCGAGTACGATCTCATGTGCCAGCAGCTGGTCGATGCAGGAACCTTCATCAGGCTCAATCAGGAGCTATGGCCGGGATGCTTCTACGCTCGTTCGTCTCCGAACGATGTCGCGCGGGTCGAAGACCGGACCTTCATCTGCTCGCTCTCAAAGGACAACGCCGGACCCACCAACAACTGGGAAGATCCCTTCGTCATGCGGCGCCGGCTCAAGCAGCTCTTTCGCGGCTGCATGCGTGGCCGCACCATGTATGTGCTTCCGTTCTCCATGGGTCCCATCGGCTCACCCATGTCGCAGATCGGCGTGCAGCTTACGGACTCCGC
>DASTSJ010000048.1:0-12925 GCA_035760765.1 Edaphobacter sp.
CTTCGCCCACCTGGGCGAGGTCGAGCACGGCCACCTGCAGCTCGACCGCGACCGCGTCAGCTATCTCTCACAAAACTATGACCCGCTGATCGCCTCCGGCCAGATGACCCTGCTCACGGACCACAGGGTCCAGGCAGACCCGGAGATCGTACCCGGGATCTCGGTCGAGTTGTTCCCCGGGCACACCCGACAGCTGATGGCCATTCATATCGAATCCGAGGGCCAGCATGCCTGCTATATCTCCGACCTGATTCCCACGGCTGCCCATCTCGACCCTACCTGGGTGATGGGCTATGACCTCGATCCTCTGGAATCGATCGCGCAGAAGAAGCGCTTTTTGGAGCGCGCCATCCCGGAGAAGTGGCTGGTGCTCTTCACCCACGACCACCACATCCCGATGGCCACCATTGAACTGGACGATAAAGGAAAGCCCGTGGCGCGTCCGGCCCAAGGAAATATCGCGTGGGCTGCAGCGGCGACCTGACGGGGCTGCTACGCTGGCAGGACTGCGTTTGGCTTGACATTTTCAGGAAACAGCAAGACCCCTGCCGCAGCAGGGGTCTTGCTTTAATGCCTTATTTTTATATACTTACGCCGTAGCAATCGGCTCGATCGAGACAAAGCGGCCGTGCTGGCCACGGTCCTGGAAGCGTACCACGCCGTCGACCTTCGCGAAGAGGGTGTCGTCCTTGCCGCGTCCGACGTTCAGGCCGGGCTTGAGCGGGGTTCCGCGCTGGCGAACCAGGATGGAGCCACCGGTGACCGTCTGGCCGGCGAAGCGCTTCACGCCGAGGCGCTGCGCATTGGAGTCGCGACCGTTTTTGGATGAACCTAAACCTTTTTTATGTGCCATTTCGATTGCCTCATTTCGGGCCGTCCTCGTGATGAAGCAGGGGGCGTGCCTCGAGAAGTTCTAAACTTTTCCGCGTAACCAGCTACAGCCTTGACGACGGTTACTTGATGGACTTGCCGTTGACCAGAATGTCGTTGATCTTGACCTCGACATAGTTCTGGCGGTGTCCCTGCATCTTCTTGTACTGCTTCTTGCGCTTCAGCTTGAAGACGAGAATCTTGTCGCCACGGCCTTCGCCCACGACGGATGCGGTCACCTTGGCTGCGCTCAGATCGCCTTCGAACTTACCGGCTTCAGCGGAGACGGCGAGGACGTCGGAGAACTCGACGGTTCCGTCCTGATGTGCGGTGGTCTCGATCTTCAGCGTGTCGCCGGGAGCGACCTTATACTGCTTGCCGCCGGTGCGGATGACTGCATACATGGCTAAAACCTCTAGCGGACGCTCGTTGGAGGAGCGCTGACCGCTTCCTTAATGAATTGTGCTGCATGGGGCATCTGCAGAGGAGGCTTTCAGTTGCTTGTCTAACCCGGAGCTCCGGTCAAGACAGGCTATCCCTGAAGTAGAGACACTCTGGCTGCAGCGCCAAACTTAATGAGTTTACCGGTTTCCGGTCTCAGGGTCAATGGACGTCGCGGGGTGGCCAGTCTTCCAGCCTCTTCCGACGATGAAACGCCAGTGGGCTCCTTCCGTGCCCAGCGTACTTTCCTGCTTAAGCCTACTTTCCCTGCTTATCAGCGGGTCGAATGGAGACGTTGTCGGAAGGAGGTGCCGCCGGAAGCGCCTCTGCCTCCGCATCGCCACCATAGACCACCTGCCCATACTCGATGAGCGTGACCATCCCAACGCCGCCGCAGATATTCCCGGCAACTGCGGGAAAGAGCCATCGGGGGAACATCTCGGGGGCCATATGGCCGAGGAAGACGGCAGTCAGAACCTCGCCGCTTCCGGCGATGCAGTGAGCGAATCCGCCCAGGCCGACGACGAAGGCCAGCATCCAGATGATCATCACCGATCCCGTAATGGAGTGCGATCCCGAGACCAGCCAGGCGACGCTGGCGATGATCCATCCGCCGACGACTGCGCTCCAGAAGATGGTGGCAGTGGGGCGCGCTGCGGCCTCCGAACCCAGCATCGCGAGCGCGCTCACAAACTCGGGCTTCAGGGCGCCGGTAAAGGACGCAAGCGTAGCGAAGATCCCGGCCCCCAGAACGTTGGCGGACAGCACAATCAGCCACAGCTTGAGCGTCTTCCACACGTGCTGCTTTTCCGCCAGGACCAGGGCGACCGGGTAGAGCGTGTTCTCCGTAAAAAGCTGCGATCTGCCCAGGATCACCGCAATAAATCCCAACGGGTAAAACATCTTCGCGATGAAGAGCGTTACCGGCGTAGGCGCTACACCCGCAGGGGTGAGCAGAGCAATCGCGATCGCGTTGCCCATTCCCGAGAGCCCCATGAAGATGCCGCCGGCGACGCCGGAGATGAAGAGTGCGACACCGGTACGGCCAAGCTCCTGGCGAGCATTGTTGGCCACTTGTTCGTAGATATCCTGGGCGCTCGGACGCTCCAGGTTCATCTGCGCAGGAGCAGGCTGTTGCGGCGTAGACCGTCGGGGTCGAAGTCGGTAGGGCATTGTGGACAGTAAGATGCAGGAAATGCAGCACATGTGGTGCGATCTTTTTCGCGATCTGCCAAGGATTCCGCCCCGATCATTTTCTGGCGATGGGGGCGTGCGCTGGTCGCTACGCAAGGAAGAGGGGCAGTGTCATCCTGACGCGAAATACGCAAGTGTCATCCTGACGCGAAGCGCAGCGGAGTCGAAGGATCTGCGGTTCAGGGTGCCGGCTGAGCGAACAAACCGCAGCACCTTCGACGGCGCTTCTCGCGAAAAGCCTGCGAGAAGCTTTGCTCAGGATGACACCTGTAACGGATCGGGGATCATGATTCCGTCGAAACGAGTTCAGCAGATCCCATTCGCTTATTTCGCTTTCCCGACCGGGGTGCCTCTCCACTGGCTTGCCCACTTCGATGGCTTCGGTCCCATCACAAACTCCAGCGTCGAGCCCTGCATGATCTCGCTGTAGCGAACCACGGGACGGTCGAGCGGCTTGCCATTCAGCGTCGCCGACTGGATGTACATATTGGCGGCGCTATTGTTCTTCGCGAGCACGGTGAAGGTCTTTCCATTCGCCAGTCGCATTGCGAACTTCGAGAACATGGGGCTGCCGATCATGTAGTCTCCGCTGGCTGGATTGACCGGATAGAAGCCCATCGCAGTAAACAGATACCACGACGACATCTGCCCGCAGTCATCATCGCCGTCGATCCCGGAGGGCTGATTGGCGTACTCCGCGTTAGCAATCTCGCGAACCTTCGCCTGCGTCTTCCACGGCTGCCCGGAGTAGTCATACAGGTAGCCGTAGTGATGGCTGGGCTCGTTGCTGTGGACGTTGTGCTTGCCGGCGAAGTGCTGATCGAGCTTGGCGTTGTACTTGTCCGCGCCTCCCATCAGGTCCACCATTCCGGCGAGGTCGTGGAACGCGCCCCATGTGTAGACCCACGCATCGCCCTCAGTCCATCCCGATACGGAACGATTGCCGGGGTTATCGCGTGTGCCTCCGATGGGAGCCCACTTGCCGTCGGATGTGCGGCCGTTCATCAGGCCAAGCGCGGGGTTGTAAAGGTGCTGGTAGTTGAGGGAGCGCTTCAGGAAGAACTCGTAGTCCTTCTGTCGGCCGAGGATCTTCGCTACCTGGGCGACGCACCAGTCGTCGTAGCTGTCTTCGATGGTCCGCGAGGCTGCCTCATCTGTCTTGTCGGTCGGGATATAGCCGAGCTGCTTGTAGTAGGTCAGTCCGCCTCTGGCTTCGTACGGTGTGTGCGGCTCGCGATCGAGCCAGCGCCGCGTGGTGTCGCCATCGGGCGGAGTCATTGCGTCCTTGTAGACGGCATCCCATGCGGTCTGCTTATCGAAGCCGTCGATCCCCTTCATCAGCGCTTCGGCGACAAGCGAGTCCGCATGGGTCCCGATCATGATGTTTGTGTAGGAGGGGTTGGGCCACTTCGGCATCCATCCGCCCTCCTTGTAGTTCTGCAGCAGCGCCGTGATCATGCCGGGGATGCGCTCGGGAGCCATCAGGGTGAGCATGCTGTTCTCGGCCCGGAAGGTATCCCATATGGAGTAAGCCGTGTATGACTCGCCTTGATGGATCTTGTCGTCGAAGGCGCTGTAGTAGCGACCGTATTCCGAGAAGACACGCGGATAGAGCAGCGCATGATAAAGCGCCGTGTAGACGATCTTCTTCTGGTCGTCGCCCGCGCCTTCAACGCTGACGCGGCTCAGCTTCTCGTTCCACGTGGAACGCAGCTTCTTCTGCACGCTGTCGAAGCTCCACGCCGGGATTTCTTTGCGCAGATTCTCTCGCGCCTGGTCGACGCTGAGGAATGAGGTTCCCACGCGTACTTCGACCACTTCGCCCTGCCCAAACTCCGCGTAGGCTCCGCGGGCGCCTGCGCTATCGGCCCCGTATGTCTTTCCGTTCTGCCAGGGGTGCCGGAACTCCGCGACGAAGTAGCCCTTGAAGTTGGGAAGAGCGAACGGCCCAAGTCGGCGATCGGTGCGGTCCGGGTTGTAGCCGGTGATCTCGTGCTTTGCTGCATCGACGGCTGCTCCGCCCGCGACGCCGGGACGTGATGCCTCGATCAGGACGCGCCCCTTTGCGCCTTTCGGAAAGGTGAAGCGCATGTAGACACAGCGTTCGGTTGCGGTCATCTCGGCGCGAATGCGGCTGCCATCTTTCGCTGTCATCCAGACGGAGTAGTAATCGGGCCGCGCGATCTCCTCTGCGTGACTGAAGCGCATCTGACGCGCTTCAGGAGTGGTCTGGAGGTCACCCACCTGCGGGATCACGGTGACGTAGCCGTAGTCTCCCATCCAGATGGCGGGCTGATGCGTGCCCATAAAGCCCTGGATGTTGGTGTCTTCGTACTTGTAAGAGACGACGCTCAGGCGATTCTGCCGGGTCTGCGCGGTCCAGTTGGTCATGCCGAATGGCGGCGTGACAAACGGCATAGTCCCGCCGTATCCGATCGTGCCGGAGCCGGTGCCGATGTACGGATTGACCCAATCGATCGCATCTTTTTTCTGACCATAGGCGAAGCCGGTCAGCATCAAAAGCAGCGCAGACCTCCTGCACCATCGTCCAAGCATCTTCAATCGCAGCGCACTATTTCCCATCGTGATGACGATACCAGAGCTGCACACGAACGAGGTTGAGCGCTGCCTGCTGCAACAGCGATGGGAAGGAGGCTTAGTAGAAATCTGCGCAGCTCAGAAAATATCCACAGGTGCGGCAGATCAGCTTGCAACGGCTGTCCTCGAGCCGCGAGGAGCAGGTAGGGCAGTAGACCTGGTGGTGTTCGGCAGGCAGGCTGCACTGGTCTACGCTCTCCACCTCGTGCTCGTTGCGGGCTGTGGCATCCAGCAATGACATGCCGTAAGGCTAACGCAGTTTGCAGGAATTTCAACCACCGGAAACATACCTGCCCGCATCGAATCGTGTACCGTCGGAGAGACGGCGGTTTGGAACACGAAAGGAGATCAGGCATGGATCGTTACGCAAGCGCCATCTGGCACGGCACCCTCAAGGAGGGCAAAGGAACCATCTCCACCCAGAGCGGCACCCTGAAGGACACGCAGTACAGCTTTGCTGCCCGCTTCGCCGAGGGCGTCGGGACCAATCCGGAGGAGTTGATCGCCGCCGCACATGCCGGCTGCTTCACCATGGCGCTAAGCGCGCAGTTGACCGAGGCTGGGTTCCAGCCGGAATCGATCGAGACGAAGGCCGTGGTGACGCTCGACCTGCATGGCGAAGGCCCCACCATCACAAAGATTCACCTGACGAACACGTCGAAGATCCCAAATATCGACAAGGCGAAGTTCGATGAGCTGGCCCATAAGGCCGAGATCGGCTGCCCGGTCTCGAAGGTTCTGAAGGCAGCGCAGATCACTCTGGACGCTACGCTGGTCTAGGCGACAAATAGAGTGGCAGTACCAAGAAAAAGAGACGCCTGCATGGTTCGATGGTTCTGCAGAGGTGCTGAGAGGCGCTTCGCAGGAATTCGATGATGCGGGCGTTTCGGGTTTGGACATTGGCGTTCCAGTCACATCATCGAGGTTTTTTCCCGTGCCTGCTGTTAGGGGCCTGACCCACAGGTGCGTGACTGAGACTGGGCTCCACGCCGCCTGGAGGACTCTCATCAGTCAGCAGTAAAAGAGATCTGCGATTGACAAAACCGTGCCCGACTCCATCTCATGGGGTTCTTCACGATTTCAGGAGGAACTCTACACGTATGCGCTGTCGCGCTCTTTTTATGGTCGCTCTTCTCGCCGCCTCCCTTCCGGCCACTGCCCAGCAGTTGGCCGCTACACCGCCGATGGGCTGGAACAGTTGGAACTGGTTTGCCGGCAAGGTCACCGATGCCGATATCCGCAAGGCGGCGGACCTGATGGTCTCAAGCGGAATGCGGGATGCCGGGTACGTCTACGTCAATATTGACGATACGTGGCAGGGCAAGCGGGATGCGAACGGCGTCCTTCACCCGAACGAGAAGTTTCCGGACATGAAGGCACTGGCCGACTATGTGCATTCGAAGGGGCTGAAGATCGGCATCTACTCGTCGCCCGGACCGCAGACCTGCGCCCGCTACGAGGGCTCGCTTGGCCACGAAGAACAGGACGCGAAGATGTATGCCGAGTGGGGGATCGACTATCTGAAATACGACCTCTGCAGCTTCCGCAAGAACATGCAGGCCGAGCATCCCAACGATGTTCCGGCGCAGAACAAGATGATGATCGACGCCTACGAGAAGATGCACCAGGCGATTCTCAAGACCGGACGCCCCATGGTCTACAGCCTGTGCCAGTACGGCTTTGACCAGTCGTGGCAATGGGCCCCGAAGGTTGGCGGCAACCTGTGGAGGACGACCGACGACATTCGGCCTCAGTACGGCAGCATGATGCTGATTGCACTGAACCAGGCCGGGCTCTCGAAGTACTCTGGCCCCGGTCACTGGAACGATCCTGACATGCTGGAGGTCGGCAACGGCAAGCTGACGCACGAAGAGAATGTCACCCATATGACGTTCTGGGCCATGCTCGCTGCGCCCCTGATTGCAGGCAATAACCTCACCGAGATGTCGGACGATGTGCGCTCCATCCTGACCAACAAGGAGGTCGTCGCCATCGATCAGGACAAGCTGGGCAAACAGGCGGACCGCGTATGGGCAGGCGATCAGATTGAGATCTGGTCGCGTCCGCTGGCCGACGGATCCACCGCGCTGGCGATCTTCAACGTCTCGCACGACCAGCACAACATGCACGGTATGACGCTGCACTTGAAGGATGCCGGGTTCAAGTCGGGCACAGCCCATGCTCGCGACCTGTGGGCCCATAAGGACCTCGGCGTCATCAAGGACACGGACGTCTTCACGCTTCCGCGTCACGGCGCCGTGCTGCTGAAGCTGACGAAGTAGCTGCAACCTACAGCCCGGAGGTGCAGGATGGAGGAAGATTTCTTCTCCATGCTGCACCTCCGGGTTTTCTGTTTAAGGCCTCGCTTCTGAGAGAATCTTCCCGGTAGGCCACTTTGTTTCAGGAATTCATCGATGCCCCGACCCGCTCGCGCTCTTCGCTTCGCTCTCATCGCAGCTCTTCTGCTCCTGATTTCGCCGCTTGCACGTGCGCAGCAGACTCCTCCGCTGGCAGGGATCGCGCATATCGCAATCCGAGTTCGGTCGCTGGATGCCGCGCGCGACTTCTACCAGAAGCTGGGCTATGAAGAGGCCTTTCTGTTGAAGGACAAGTTGGGCAAACCGCGCGAAAGCTTTATCAAGATCAATGACCACCAGTTTATTGAGCTCTACCCGGCAAACCCTGACGTGCCGAAGGAGTCGCTGATCGGCTTTCTCCACGTCTGCTTTGAAGGCGACAACCTGCAGGCCATTCACGATGATTACGTCGATCATGGCCTAACGCCGACGGCAGTTCGCAAGGCTGGCGCCGGGAATCTGCTGTTCACGCTCGCCGGCCCTATCGATGCCAATGGTTCGGCACAGAACCTGGAGTACACGCAGTACGAGCCGGGCTCCATGCACTCCAACGATCAAGGCAAACACCTGGGGGAAGATCGCATTGCTGATTCCATTGGTTCGGTTTCGATCGCGCTGCGCGATCCTGCTGCCGCACGCGACTTTTACCTGAATCAGCTCTCGTTTAAATCCATTGCGGGCGACCCCATGTTCCTGCACATGCCGGGAAACTCCGGCCAGGAGATCGAGATCGTAAAGGCTAACTTGCTGGGCCCGAAGGCGCGCTTTGTGCTTCGCTCCTCAAACCTGGCGAAGGCGAAACGCCTGCTCCACAAGCAGCACATCACCATGCTGAAGTCTGACGACACGCTCACCATCTCGGACCCGGACGGCAACATCATCATGGTCAGGAGTATGTGAGCTGTCCCCTGATCCCATAACGCTTCGCCAGGCGATGCGAGGTGCAACAGCACGCCTTGCGGCCGACCCCCTGCTGGCAGAGACGGCGCGGCGCGATGCCGAGCTTCTGCTGCTGCATGTGATCGGCGCCCCTCGGACGGTTCTGCTCTCCGACCCCTCGCGCCTGCTCACCGCCGAACAGGCAGATGCGTACGAAGCATGCATCGCCCGCAGACTCCGCCATGAACCCATCCAGTACATCGTCGGAACGCAGGAGTTCTATGGGCTGAACTTCCGCGTGACGCCTGCCGTGTTGATTCCTCGCCCGGAGACAGAACACCTGGTCGAAGCGGTCCTGGAGCGTATGCCGCACGACCGGCCCGTGACGATTGCGGATATCGGCACCGGCTCCGGCGCGATTGCTGTTGCTCTGGCCCATCACCTCCCACTGGCCACGATCTATGCGCTCGACCTCTCCCCGGCAGCACTCGAGGTCGCAAAGGGCAACGCCGCCGCGCTTGGTGTCGCTGGCCGGGTGCAGTTTTTTGAGTCTGACCTACTGAGTGCGCTTCCCGCCGATCAGCAGCAGGGGTTCTTCGACGCCGTCGTCAGCAATCCGCCATACGTTCCTTTCGCCGATGCGACACAGCTTCACCCGCAGGTAAGCCAGTATGAGCCATCGACGGCTCTTTATGCGGGAGAAGATGGCCTGGGTATCTACAAACGCCTCATTCCTAATGCGCAGAAAGCACTCAAAATGAATGGGTTACTGGCAGTCGAGATCGGGTACGGTCAACGCGATGCAGTCGCCGGACTGCTCTCGGAGTGGCGAGGGGTCAGCTTTTTGAACGACCTTCAGGGAATACCCCGGGTAGGGCTGGCACGCCGATAGACCACTGGACGATCCAGGCAGAAAAGACTTTTGCAGCAATGCTGTCTTTTCATAATTTGGTCCGACCATGTTTTGAGCTTCGTCAGTTTTGGATTCAACCGGTGAACTATTTCTGTTGACAGTCGAGAAACCGGCTCAATATAGTCCTGTTGCGGATTTTTACGCGAATAAATGCGAACTCCAACCAAGTTGAAAACGCTTCAACTGAACCTACTCTGAGGCCATACCATGCACAACAAACCACGAAGTGGACTATCCAATCTGCTTTTCCTGCTCGCCTTGCTCCCGCTCGTGCTGCTTCCGAAGGCCTGGGCGCAGGCTGCAGGAACAGCCAGTGTTCAGGGCACAGTGACCGACTCCACCGGAGCGACTGTTCCCAACGCGCAGGTAACCATCAAGCAGACCGCCACGGGAGTGACACGCTCCTCCACCACCGACAGCCAGGGTCTCTATTCCTTTCCGAACGTTGCTGTAGGTCCCTACTCGCTTACCATCACTGCTGCCGGCTTTCAGACGTTTACGCAGACCGGTGTTCTCGAAGTCGGCAACAGTCTGTCGATCAATCCGCACCTGCAGGTTGGAGCGGCGACAGAGCAGATCAATGTCGAGGCCTCCGGCGTCGCGCTTGATACTGAGACCAGTACATTTAAGCAGGTCATCGACCAGGCCCGCATCACCGAGATGCCTCTGAACGGCCGTCAGGCTACGCAGCTGGTGCTCATCGCCGGCGGCGCCGTGACCCCGCCCGCGAACGACATGCAGACGTCGAAGAACTATCTCACCTCGACCGTCATTGCAGTCGCCGGCAGCCAGGGTAACTACAACAACTACGTTCTCGACGGCGGATATCACACCGACAACTTCACCAACACCAATCTGCCATTCCCTTTCCCTGACGCTCTGCACGAGTTCTCGGTCGAATCGAACTCTCTGCCGGCGCGGAACGGAGTTCACCCCGGAACCCTGGTCAACGCCGTCACCAACTCCGGCTCCAACCAGTGGCACGGTACGATCTTCGACTTCGTCCGCAATAACGTCATCAACGCCACCAACTTCTTCTCCACGGCACGCGATACGGTTAAGAGAAACCAGTTCGGCGGCACGCTGGGCGGAAAGATCATCACCGACAAGCTCTTCTTCTTTGGCGGCTACCAGGGCACACGCGAGCACAAGACTGGAAACTCGACCAGCTACTGCCTGCCGACTGATGCCATGCTTGCAGGAAACTTCAGCCAGAACCCCACGTCCGGCAACTGCGCACGCACCGCCAACAACCTAGTCATCAACCCGAGCACCTTCAGCCCCGCAGCTCTCAATCTGCTGAAGTATCTGCCGATGTCGCAGCGCGACTCTGTAGGCCGCGTCACCGCATCCCTGCCGGGCAATAACAGCGAAGACCAGTACGTAGGCCGCGTGGACTACAACTGGAGCCAGCGCCACACCATCTTCGGCCGCTACTACCTGACTCAACTGAATGCGCCCGCCTACTATTCACCGACCAACATTCTGCTGACGACGGTGCCGGGCAACGACCAGCGCGTCCAGAGCTTCACCCTGGGCGATACCTTCATCTTCAATCCCCGCGTCGTGAATACCTTCCACGGAACGTATTCCCGCCGTCGCAACAATCGTGGGCCGACGGCAGGCGGTATCAACGCCACCAATATCGGCGTCAACATGTTCGTCTACGCTCCGGTGGATCTTCGTATCCAGATGACCAACGGCTTCAACACCGGTTGCGGAACCTGCACCCCGGGCTACTTCAATGTCAACACCGAGGACTTTGCAGACGACATCGACTGGCTGGTCGGCAAGCACCAGATCGCATTTGGTGGCGAGTACATCCGGACCGGCGACAACACCCGCGTAGGCTACCTTTTCAACGGCAGCTTCACCTTCAATGGAACCAACACCGGCGCCACCCTGGCGGACTTCCTCACCGGCCAGATGAGCTCGTTCAGCCAGTCGCGTACGCAGGACACCACCTATCGCCAGAATGTGTTCGGCATCTATGCGCAGGACACCTGGCACATCACTCCACGGCTTACCGTCAACTACGGTCTCCGCTGGGAGCCGAACCTTTATCAAACCGATAAATTTGCCCGCGGCTCGACGTTCAGCCAGGCCGGATTCGACGCTAACCAGCACTCCACCGTGTACCCCAACGCTCCAGCCGGTTCGTTCTACTATGGCGATCCTGGTGTGCCGAAGTCGTTCACGAACAACCAATGGAAGAATCTCTCTCCGCGCCTGGGCGCCACGCTTGATCCCTTCGGAACGGGTAAGACCGTCTTCCGTGCAGGTGGCGCGATCATGTACGACACCCCGGCTCTCTACATCTCTCAACGTGTCGCCTCCAACCCACCCTTCGTCAACGAGATCGATCTGACCGGCAACATTCCGTTCGATCAGCCTTGGCGCAACTACCCCGGCGGACAGCCCTTCCCTGGCGTCTTCCCGCCGGATGCCAGCGCAACCTTCCCCTCCAACACCCTATGGGTTCTTCTCCAGAGGAACATGCAGACCCCGGTGATCTACCAGTGGACCGCCAGCGTCCAGCAGGATCTTGGTCGCGGGTGGGCCTTCTCCATCAACTACCTCGGCAATGAGCAGGCACACCAGTGGCTCGGCTCCGGCATCAACGCCGCGCAGTACATTCCCGGTGTTTGGACTGGCCCCGGCTCCTGCGGTGCCATGACTATCTCGCCCGGAAATGGCAAGCCATGCTCCAGCCTCGCCAACCCCAACAGCCGCACCCCCCTGACGCTGGCGAATCCCACTCAGGGCGTCGGCTACAGCCCCACAATGACTCTCATCTCCGACGGTTACACCTCCAGCTACCACGGTGTCATCGCCGCCGTTCAGCATCGCATGAGCGATAACTTCAGCTTCCTGGCAAACTACACCTGGTCCAAGTGCCTCGACATTAACGACAACCAGGGTGACATTGCCGGTCCTCACGCGGAGCACACCACCAACCCCCGGCTCGATCGCGGCCCCTGCGGCTTCGACGTTCGCCACATCTTCAACACCAGCATCGTCGCCTCCAGCCACTTCTCCAGCCTGCATGGCGCCAGCGCTGCGCTGCTCAACAACTGGCAGGTCGCTCCGCTCATCCGCCTGCTGTCGGGAGCTCCGCTCAACGTAACCTCCGGAGTGGATAACTCGCGTACCGGCATCGGACTGGATCGCCCGAACCTGGTCTCGGGTGCCAATCCCTACACGCATGCGAAGATCTACCAGAAGTCGCCCGGCAACCTGGCTTATCTCAGCAAGGCATCCTTCACGCAGAATGCTGTGGGCACCTACGGAACGCTCGGACGCAATGCCTTCCGTCAGCCGAACTACTACAACGTCGACCTCGCGGTCAGCCGGATCTTCCCGGTCCACGAGAGGCTGAACTTCCAGCTTCGCATGGAGGCGTTCAACGTCCTCAACCATCCCAACCTGAACGGATTCAGCACCTCACTGAACTCCGGAAGCTTCGGCAATGCTACGGGCGCATCTGATCCGCGCATCTTCCAGCTTGCCGGCAAGTTCAACTTCTAACCCCAACCGCAGCACAACTTAGAACAGAGGCCGTCCCAAACCGGGACGGCCTCTGTTTTTGCTACCCTAATGAAACTTCTTGGAAGGACCTTGCCGTCAAAATAATCACTATGACCGTTGCGCAGTTACAGGAACACCTTCACTC